>NZ_JBEXCY010000106.1:0-39528 GCF_040605515.1 Dactylosporangium sp. NPDC005572
ACCGGCTGCGCGGGCGCAGTTCAGCGGCCGCGGCCAGGCCGGCGGCGCCGCCGAACGCGGTGAGCAGCCAGGTGCCGACCGACATCGGCGACGTCGGCTTGGCCACCCGCAGCATGTGGTGGAACCGCTCGGGCCGGCCGAGGTCGTTGACCAGGAAGTACGTGCTGGCGCCGAGCGCGGCGACGGCCGCCGCCCGGGCCGCGCGCCGGGTCACCGGGCGGCCGGTCAGGTCGGCGCCGGCGGCGAGCAGGGCGCTGCCGGCCGCCAGCCCGCCGGTGAAGAGGTACGCCGGGATGTCGTGCTTCCAGACGGGCACCTTGAGGATCGGTCGGCCGTAGTACGAGTCAGTCATCGGCGCCTTCCGAAGAACGACACGACGACCGCGGCGGCCATCGTCAACGCGGCCAGGCCCGCGTGCTTCCACATGTCGGGCAGGTCGCGCGTGGTGGCGACCGGTGCGGGCGGCAGGCCGTACACCTCCGGCTCGTCGAGCAGCAGGAAGAACGCCCCCTGCCCGCCCACGCCGTCGCCGGGGTCGTGGCCGTAGAGGCGGGCCCGCGGGTCGTCGAGCGCCTCGAGCCGGGCCGCGGCCCGTTCGCGCAGCTCGTCGAGCGGCCCGAACTGGATCGACTCGGTCGGGCAGGCCGTCGCGCAGGCCGGGCGCAGGCCCGCGCCGAGCCGGTCGTAGCACATCGTGCACTTCCAGGCCCGGCCGTCGCCCTCGCGGCGGCCGATCACGCCGTACGGGCAGGCGCTGATGCAGTAGCCGCAGCCGTTGCAGATGTCGGCCTGCACGACGACCGTGTCGAACTCGGTGCGCAGCAGCGACCCGGTCGGGCACACGTCGAGGCAGGCGGCGTGGGTGCAGTGCTTGCACACGTCGGAGGCCATCAGCCAGCGCATCTCGCCGCCCGGCCCGTCTGCGCCGTCCGGGGCGGGCTGCTCGATGAACGCGACGTGCCGCCACGAGTTGGCGTCGAGCTGGCCGGTGTTGTCGAACGACATGCCGAGCAGGTCGAGGCCGTCGGCCGGGATCGCGTTCCACTCTTTGCAGGCGACCTCGCACGCCTTGCAGCCGATGCACACGCTGGTGTCGGTGAAGAAGCCCACGCGGTCGGTCATGACGAGGCCCGCCGCACGTAGTCCTCGACCAGGGCCCGCAGGGCCGGGCCGCGGGGGCGCCGGCCCGGCCGGATGTCGCAGGTGCCCACCTTGCTCTCCTGGATCAGCACGTTGGGGTCGAGGGTGATGCCGATGAGGTCGTTCGCCGAGTCGCCGGTGGTCAGGCCGGAGCCGCCCCAGTGGTACGGCAGCCAGATCTGGTGCATCGGGCGACCCTCGACGCGCAGCGGGCGCAGCCGCTGGGTGACCAGCACGCGGGCCTCGACGCAGGCCCGGCCGGTGACGACGTGGGCCCAGCCGAGGTGCTCCAGGCCCCGCTCGGCGGCGAGGGCCGGGGACACCTCGACGAACATCGCCGGCTGGAGCTCGGCGAGGTAGTCGAGGGTGCGGCTCATCCCGCCGGCGGTGTGGTGCTCGGTGAGCCGGCTGGTGGTGAACACGTACGGGAAGACGGCGCTCCCGGCCGGGTTCACCGGGTTGTCGGGCCGCTTGTACTGCTTGCGGGCCGGGTTGTTCTGCTGCCGGTACAGCGGGTTGGTGACCGGCGACTCGACCGGCTCGTAGTGGGTCGGCAGCGGCCCGTCGACCAGCCCGGTCGGCACGTACAGCCACCCCTTCCCGTCGCCCTGCATGACGAACGGGTCATCCCCGGCGATCGCGGCCGACCCGGTGGCACCCCGCGGCGGACGGTACGTCGGCGGCTTGGTCAGCTCGAAGTCCGGCACGTCGGGCCCGGTCCACTCGCCCCGCTCCGGGTCCCAGTACACGTACCGCTTCCGTTCGCTCCACGGGCGGCCCTCGGGGTCGGCCGAGGCGCGGTTGTACAGCATCCGCCGGTTCGCCGGCCACGCCCAGCCCCACTCGGGCGCGACGCTGCTCTGCTCGGTGCGGGGCTTGCGGCGGGCCGCCTGGTTGACACCGCCGGCGTAGACACCGGAGTAGATCCAGCAGCCGCAGGCGGTGGACCCGTCGTCGCGCAGGGCGGCGAAGCCCGGCAGCGGATCGCCGCCGGCCACGTCGAAACCGTTGATCTCCCGCAGTACCGCCTCGGCCGAGGGCTCGGCGTGTGCCCCCTCCACCGGGTAGTCCCAGGTCAGGTCGGCGACGGCGCGGTCGCGCGGCAGCGCCGACCCGGCGAGGCGCTGCTTGACGAGGCGGCCGAGGTGGTAGAAGAACCACAGCTCGGAGCGGCAGTCACCCGGCGGCTCGACGGCCTTCTCCCGCCACTGCAGCAGCCGCTGGGTCTGGGTGAACGTGCCCTCCTTCTCCACGTGGGAGGCGGCGGGCAGGAAGAACACCTCGGTCGCGCACTCCTCGGGCACGATCTCGCCGGTCTCGACCTCGGGGGAGTCCTTCCAGAACGTCGCCGACTCGATCATGTAGAGGTCGCGGACGACGAGCCAGTCGAGCTTGGCCATGCCGAGCCGCTGCGCCCGGCCGTGCGCCGAGCCGACCGCCGGGTTCTGCCCGAGCAGGAAGTAGCCCTTGACCTTCCCGTCGATCATGTCGAGCACGGTCCGGTAGGTGCCGTGGTCGCCGGTCAGCCGGGGCAGGTGTCCGTAGCACCAGTCGTTCTCGGCAGTCGCGGCGTCCCCGAAGTACGCCTTGAGCAGGCTCACTGCGAACGCCCGCGCGTTGCCCCAGAAGCCCTTCTGCCCCGGGTGGCGCATCGCGTCGACCCACTGCGCGAACGTCTCGTGCCGCTCGTGGTGCGGCATCAGCAGGTACCCCGGCAGCAGGTTGAACAGCGTCGGGATGTCGGTGGAGCCCTGGATGCTGGCGTGGCCGCGCAGCGCCATGATGCCCCCGCCGGGGCGGCCCATGTTGCCCAGGAGCAGCTGGATGATCGCGCCGGTGCGGATGTACTGCGCCCCGACCGAGTGCTGGGTCCAGCCGACCGAGTACACCAGGGCGGTCGTGCGCTCGCGGCCCGAGTTGCGCGTCCACGCCGCGCAGACCTTGGCGAACTGCTCCGGCGGGACCCCGCACGTCTCCTCGACCATCTCCGGTGTGTACCGCGCGAAGTGCCGCTTCAGGATCTGGTACACGCAGCGGGGGTGCTGCAGGGTCTCGTCGCGCCGGGTCTGCGCCGGGACCGGCGGGCCGTGCGACTCGTGCTGCATCGCCGCGGCGGTCTCCCGGTGCGCGTGGGTGTGCTCGTGCTGCCGGTGGCCCTCGTAGTGCCAGCTCGTCGAGTCGTAGGCGCCGGTCTCCGGGTCGAAGCCGGAGAACAGCCCGTCGAGGTCCTCGGTGTCGCGGAAGTCCTCGCCCACGATCGTGGCCGCGTTCGTGTACGCGACGACGTACTCGCGGAAGTCGAGCTCGTTGCTCAGGATGTGGTTGACCACACCACCGAGGAACGCGATGTCCGACCCGGCCCGGATCGGCACGAACATGTCGGCGACGGCGCTCGTGCGGGTGAACCGGGGGTCGACGTGGATGACCGTCGCACCCCGGTTCTTGGCCTCCATCACCCACTGGAAGCCGACCGGGTGCGCCTCGGCCATGTTCGAGCCCTGGATCACGATGCAGTCAGCGTTCGCCAGGTCCTGCTGGAACCCCGTGGCGCCGCCGCGACCGAAGCTGGTCCCCAGACCGGGGACGGTGGCGGAGTGTCAAATGCGCGCCTGGTTCTCGATCTGCAGGGCGCCGACCGCCGTGAACAGCTTCTTGATGAGGTAGTTCTCCTCGTTGTCGAGCGTCGCCCCGCCGAGGCTCGCGAAGCCGAGCGTGCGGTTGAGCGGCCGCCCGTCGTCGTCGCGCTCCTGCCAGGTCTCCGCCCTGGCCTCGAGCACGCGGTCGGCGATCATCTCGAGGGCGACGTCGAGGTCGAGGTCCTCCCACTCGGTGCCGTACGGCCGGCGGTAGCGCACCTTCGTCTGCCGCAGCGGGCTGGTCACCAGGCTCTTGCTCGCCGAGCCCTTGGGGCACAGCCGGCCGCGCGAGATCGGGCTGTCGGGGTCTCCCTCGATCTGGGTGACCTTGCCGTCCTTGACGAACACCCGCTGCCCGCACCCGACGGCGCAGTAGGGGCACACGGACCGGGCCACGGAGTCGGCCTGCGCGGTGCGCGCGACCAGCGCGTCGGTGCCCGCGGACCGCACCGCCTCACCGCGCCCGGTCGGGTCGGCGCCGGTCAGCTGCCGGTAGACCGGCCAGCGCCGCAGCCACTCCATGGCCCCGACTCTACTAGGCTGGGTCGGCGTGCGTTTGCTGCTCCTGTCCGACACCCACGCCCCGCGCTTCACGTTCCCGTCCGTGCTGTGGCCGCACGTGGCGGCGGCCGACGTGGTGGTGCACGCCGGGGACTGGATGACGGTGTCCCTGCTCGACGAGCTGTCGTCCCGCGCCCGCCGCCTCATCGGCGTGTACGGCAACAACGACGGCCCCGACCTGCGCGCCCGCCTCCCGCTCGTGGCCACGGCGACGCTGTCGGGCGTCCGCCTGGCGGTGGTCCACGAGACCGGCCCGGCGGCGGGCCGCGAGGCCCGCTGCGCGACCCGCTTCCCCGACACGGACGTGCTGGTCTTCGGCCACTCACACATTCCGTGGGACACGGTCGCCCCGACCGGGCTACGCCTGCTCAACCCGGGCTCCCCGACGGACCGCCGCCGCCAGCCCCACGCAACCTTCATGACCGCGACGGTGTCGGCCGGCGCCCTGACGCAGGTGGACCTCCACAACGTCCCCCGCTGACCCCGAAAGCGCGGGCGGATCGACCGGCGGCGTCCATGATCCAGGGAAAGATGTGGTTGCTATGGCAGCCAGATCTTTCCCTTGATCATGGGAGTCGGCCCTAGCTGCCGCGGTATGGCCGGGAATCGAGGGGGCAAAAGGGGTGAATCGGGCTGGCGGTGCGGACTGTGCGGTGGGAGGATGCCGCGCGTGGAGATTCTGCCTGGGGTTGGTGTCGCCGGGGTCGGGCTCGGCGACTCGCGTGCGGACGTGGAGCGGCGGATCGGGGTGCCGGTGCACAAGCGGCGCTCGAGCAAGGAGGTGTACGACACCGAGCCGCAGCTCGTCGTGCACTACCTGCCGGACGACACCGTCGAGCTGGTCGAGATCGGGTACACCGGCGACGGCGGCCGGGAGGTGTTCTTCGACGGGGTCCAGCTGACCTACCGGTTCCTCGACGACGTCGCCGCCGACCTCGCCGCCAAGGGGTATCAGGCGCACCCGATCGACATCGGCTACCGGTTCGAGGCCGGGTTCGCCGTGTGGTCGATGGCGTCGCGGCACGCGCAGGACCTCGACCCGGACGCCGACGACGAGGACGAACGCCTGGTCAGCGAGGGCGTGTCAGTGGCGCCCTTCGACTACTTCCATGAGGAGGACGACGAGGACTAGGTCGTGCAGGGCAGCGCCTCCAGCTTGTACCGCTGCAGCAGCCACGGCAGCAGCCGCTGGTAGACGACGATCGTGTCCGGCTGGCCGTTGTCGTGGGACAGCACGATCGAGCCCGGGCGGACGTGGCGCTGGACGTCGTGCACCACCCGGGCGATGTGCGCCTGGGAGCCGGCGTCCGGCTTGTGGTTCCAGTCCTGCGGGTCGACGTCCCAGTAGATCGACTCCATGCCGAGCGACCTGGCCTTGGCGACCAGGTCCGGCGTGAAGTTGCCGCCCGGCGCCCGGAAGTAGCGGATCGGCACGTCGGGGCCGACCGCCGCGTGGATCATCTCGTTGGTGTGCCGGAGATCCCAGTCGATGTACCCCGGCTCCCGCTTGGCCAGGTTCAGCAGGTGCTGCCAGGAGTGGTTGCACAGCGTGTGGCCGTCGGCGGCGATCTGGCGCACCAGCTCCGGATGGTCGCGCACCCGGAAGCCGACCATGCAGAACGTCGCCTTCACGTGGTGCTCCCGCAGTACCTGGAGGATCCGCGGGGTGTTGATCGGATCGGGGCCGTCGTCGAAGGTCAGCGCGACGGCCGCGGTACCGGTGAGGGTGAGCGAGCCGGCGGCGCCCTTGCCGGCGGCGCCACCGGACGACAGCGGCAGCGCGGGCGGCGACGACGGTGGTGGTGGTGCGGGGGACGACGGCGGGGCCGCGGACGGGCTCCGCGACGCCGCGGCCGCCGGGGTGACCGACAGCCCCGGAGGCGGGGGCTGCCGGCGCGCGCCGGACGCGCCGAGCAGGACCAGCACGGCCACGACCACCGAGGCGGCCGCGAGCTGGCGGGTCTGGCGTTCGGTCACAGGGCACACCCTTTCGTCGATCCGCCGGGCCACGCTAGCGGAGATCTCCCCGCTGGCGAAACTGGCGGTCGTAGAGTGTGCGCGTGACCAGGCAGGTGCCCGTGGCGCTGCTCGCGCACCTGCGGCGGGCCCGCGACCACATCGACCGCAACTACCAGACGCAGCTCGACCTCGACCAGGTTGCCGCCGTGGCGGCGGTTTCGAAGTACCACTTCGTCCGCAGCTTCGAGGCGGCCTACGGCGAGACGCCGATGCGCTACCTGACCCGCCGCCGGATCGAGCGGGCCCAGGACCTGCTGCGCTCGGCCAACCTCACCGTCACCGAGATCTGCATGCAGGTCGGCTTCACCAGCCTCGGCTCGTTCTCGACCCGCTTCACCCGGCTGGTGGGGGAGAGCCCGGTGGCGTACCGCGACCGGTGGGCGCGGCAGGGCGCCGCGCACGTGCCGGGCTGCTGGCTGTTCATGTGCGGGGTGCTGCGGGCCCCGGAGCGCAATTCTGAAGAAGCGCGGGCAGACCACGCACCGTAACCTCGGGCCCGTGATTACGAACATCTCGCTCGTCACCGTGTACTGCCTCGACCAGGACGCCACCCGCGACTTCTACGTCGACGTCCTCGGCTTCACCCCCGGTACCGACGTCACCATGGGTGAGGGGTTCCGCTGGGTGACCCTGCGCCACCCCAGCCAGCCCGAGCTCGAGGTGACCCTGATGACGCCCGGCCCGCCCCTCGATGAGGACGCCGCTGCGTTCGTGCGCCGGCAGCTGGAGAAGGGGTCGATGGGCGGGCTCGGCCTCAGCGTCGACGACTGCCGCAAGACCTTCGAGGAGCTCAGCGCCAAGGGCGTCACGTTCCTGCAGGAGCCCGCCGACCGGCCGTACGGGGTGGAGGCCGTGATGCGCGACAACACCGGCAACTGGCTGGTGCTCGTCGAGTCGCGGGCCTTCACCCCGGACGACTTCAAGTAGGTCAGACGCGCTGCCAGAGCGCGGGGACGTTCGGCGGCTCCCAGCCGGTCAGCGACGTGTGGGCCTGCCGGCACCGGTAGGTCACGCCGCCGTACGTCACCTGCGCGCCGACCGCGTAGGCGCGCCCGGGCGCCCAGGTCCCGCCGGGCGTCGACGGGGGCGTCGACGGCGGGGTGGTCGGCGGGGTGGTGGTCGGCGGGACGCCCGGCACGTCCAGGACGAAGTCGAACGACGCCTGCCCCGGGCGGACCGTCATCAGCAGGGCCGGGTCGTACAGCGTGTCGGTCGTGTTGCGCGGCTCGCCGGGGAAGTACAGCTGCGTGGTCAGGATCGGCCGGCTCGGGGCCTGGACCTTGACGTGGATGTGCCGCGTCCGCCCGGGGTACAGGCCGGGGACGATCGTCGTGAGCCGGTAGGCGCCGCTCGCGTCGGTGAACTGGTGGCCGCGCAGCCGGAAGCCCACGTTGTCGTAGGCGCCGTTGGTGTCGGCCTGCCAGAAGTCCAGCAGCGCGCCGGCGATGGGCTGGCATGCGGTACCGAAGACGTAGCCGCTGACGGTGAGCGCCGTGCCCGGCAGGCCGGTGGCGATCGCCGTGCGCAGCGGGGAGTTGGGCTTGAAGTAGGGCCCCTCGATCTGGGGCGGCGTCTCGTCGTCGCCGTCGTCACACATCGGTGTGGGATTCAACGGTACCGAGGACGCGGCGGGAACGGCGGCGAGCAGGAGCGGCGCCGGTGCCGCGACGAGCGCGGCGCGGAGCAGTTGCTTGCGGGTCAAGCCGTGCGGCTGCGGGGTCATGCGGCCTCCAAGGAAGGTGCGGGGGTCTCCCGGACGCCGACCGTACGACCCGCGATCAGTCCCGGTCGATGGACGCAGCACCGCTGTCGTGGTGCATTCCGCGGTACCGGCCCGGCGTCACGCCGACCTCTCGGCGGAAGAAGCGGCAGAAGTACGCCGGGTCGGCGAAGCCCACAGCGCGGGCCACCTGCGCGACGGTGAGCGTCGTGCGGGCGAGCAGCCGCCGGGCCTCCAGCGCCTGCGCGCGGCGGATCAGCCGGCCGGGCGGCTCGCCGGTCGACGCCTTCACCGCCTCGGTGAGGTGGCCGGGCGACACCCCGAGCCGGGCCGCGAACGCCCGCACGGTGGGGTCGCCGAGGGCTGGGCGGGCCAGCAGCCGGCCGAAGTCCGCGGCGATCCTTGCCGCGGCTGTGCTACCCCGGGATCCCCCGTCGGCACCGCCGAGCCGCCGGGCCTGCAGCACGAGGACGTGCAGCAGCGCCGGCAGCACCTCGGCGAACCCGTCGGGCCGCAGGTGGTACTCCTCGGTCATCGTGGCCAGCAGCGCCTCGAACCGGCGGGCCTGCGCGGGGCCGGGCCGCAGGGCGGCCGGTGCGGGCAGGGTGCGGGCGGCGTCCGGGTAGGCGTCGTCGGTGAACACGAGCACCCACCCGTCCACGCCGTCGGCGTCCTGCCAGTGGTGCACCTGCCCGGGCCGCACGACGAACAGCTGCGGCGGGCGCAGCGGGTGCGCCTCGAGGTCGACCACGTGCGTGCCGGTGCCGCGGGTGAGGTACACGATCTCGTGGAACGCGTGCCGGTGCGGGAACGCGGCACGCGCCATCGGCCCGAACCAGTCGAACGACCCGATCGCGAACGCGAGCGGCGCGGGGTCGGGCACCTCCAACTCATGGCGGGGAAACACTGGACACCTTTCGTTAAGTTTCCTTACAGTATTGCGGACATGCACGCCGGTCAATGCGGAACTTTCACCGGCGGTACGCGGCCGGGCCCGGTTACCGGCCGGTTTCGTTGCGGCGGCGGCGCAGCCGTCCGCATGCTCGGGTCCCTCGCAACCACAACCTCGGCAACCTCGGCAACCTCGGTAACGGAGGCACTGTGGACACTGTGGACGATCGACCGATGTGGTGCCCCGACCGGCGTGCGCTGCTCGCGGGCCTCGGCGTGACGGGCTTCCTGGCGGCGTGCTCCGCGGCGCCGGCGGCCACGCCGCCCGCGGCTTCGCAACCGGCTTCGCAACCGGCTTCGGAACCGGCTTCGGATGCGGCCGCACCCGCGCTCGCCGACGTGGCGGCCGTCCCGGTCGGCGGCGGCACCGTCGTGGGCGGCGTGCTCGTGGTGCAGCCGGAGGCGGGCGTGTACAAGGCGTTCGACGCGGCCTGCCCGCACAACGGGGTCAAGGTCACGGCCCCGGAGCAGGGGGTGGCGACCTGCCCGGCGCACAAGTCGACGTTCGCGATCAAGGACGGCGCGCGGCTCAGCGGCCCGGCGACGCGCGGCCTCACCGAGATCCCGGTGCAGGTGCGCGACGGAAGGATTCTGCGCGCCTGAACAGGGGCCGCGGGGGGCCTCAGGCTGTGGGTCCGGCCGGTGACCAGCCGGTCGTCTCGGCCCACTCCTCGGCGGCGACGATGATCAGGTCGACGACCGGGTCCTTGACGTCGGTGTAGATGTCGGAGTCGTCGACGGCGTCGGCGAGCGCGGTCTTGAACGCCCCGTACGCGGGCACGGCCGCCGGGTGGGCCCGGAACCAGTCGCGGAACAGCAGGGCGAGCCGCTCGTTCGCCGAGCCGGCCAGCCGGACGTGCAGGTTGACCGGCTCGGCGCCGGCGCGGTTCCAGTACCGCTTGCGCCACGCGTCGGGGGAGTCGGTCCGCCCGGCCGGCACGTGGTCGTGCTCGTACGGCCGGCGCGTGAAGCCCAGCCCGGCCAGCGGCGGGTCGAACGCGGTGGTGGCCGCCTCCAGGTCCGCCACGCTGACCTGGAGGTCGAACACCGGCTTCGCGGCCATGCCCGGGATCGCGGTGCTGCCGATGTGCTCGACCCGCAGCGCGAGCGGGCCGAGCGCGGTGCGGAGCCCGGCAGCGAGCTCGGCGGCGCGGTGGCGCCAGGCGTCCTCGGGGGCGGCGAGGAAGACCGCGGTCACGACTGCGCCGCCCGCTTGCGCCGCCGGCCCTCGTGCATCGCCGCCACCCGCGGGATCGGCAGGGTGCGGCCCTCCGTGACCAGGTCGTCGGGGAGGCGCTGCGGCGCCGGCATCCGCTCGGCCCAGGGGTCGGCGTCGCCGAGCAGCGCCGCCGCGTTGTGTACGGTGAAGTCGGCCGGCCGCACGTCGTCGAGCGCGTCCCAGGACAGCGGGAACGAGACGGGGACGCCGGGGCGCAGGCGCGGGCTGTACGCGGCGACCACGGTCGCGCCGCCGGCCCGGGTCGGGTCGAGGAACACCTTGCCGTGCCGGTCCTCGCGGATGAACGCGGTCGTGGCCAGGTCCGGGTCGAGCCGTTCGGCCCGCGCCGCGACCGCCCGGGTCGCCGCGGCGACGTCGTCGATCGGCCAGTGGTCGTCGATCGGCACGAACACGTGCAGCCCCTTGGCGCCGCTGGTCTTCACCGCACCCTCGAGGCCGGCCTCGGTGAGCACCGTGCGGACCAGCCGCGCGGCGGCGACGGCGGTGCCGAACGCGTCGCCCTCGGGCGGGTCGAGGTCGAGCACCAGGTGCGTGGTGTGGGTCCAGTCCGGGGTGCGCACGAGGGTCGGGTGGTACTCCACCGCCCGCTGGTTGCCGAACCACAGCAGCGTGCGGCGGTCGTTGCACAGGGCGTAGGCCACCTCGCGTTGCGAGGACTCGGCCCACATCCGCACCGTGCGCACCCAGTCCGGCGTGTACTTGGGGACGTTCTTCTGCATGAACTTGTCCTGGCCGCGCATGATGCGCACGACCGACAGCGGCCGGTCGTACAGCACCCGGATCAGGCGCTCTTGGACCGCGTCGAGATAGTCGACCAGGTCGCGCTTCGACGCCCCGGCCCCCTCGAACAGCGGCTGGTCCAGGTTGGTGAGGGCGACCCCGTCGCGCTCCTCGGACGTGCTCACCGTGCCACCGTACCTTCGCGTGATCGGACTCTCTACGATCGTGGAGCCCGGCCCACCCCCGTGAGGAGCGAACCACCATGCCCGCAGGCGTCACCATCACCACGCACGACGTCGCACACCTCTCCGGCTGCGACCCGCGGACCGCGCTGGTGGTGAAGGACGGCTCGAAGTTCTGGCGCACGGAGCCCGACGGCGTCGCCGTGGGCACGGTCCTGGCCGACGGCGCCGTGGTGGTGCTCAGCCACGCCGAGCTGGTCGACAGCACGGCCGACGACGACTGGACCGGCGAGGGCTGGTCCCGCGAGCTGCGCCCGGAGGCGGCGGCCCGGGTCGCGGAGAAGCTCAACGCACAGTCCTGAAAGGACGGTCAGCCGCCGCCGGGGAACGCCGCCACCGTCTGGATGAGGGTGATGCGGCGCTCTGAGAGGGCGTGGTCCGTGTCGGGGGTGACGTGCTGCAGCCGGGGGTTGCCCGCGTAGTTCGATTGCGTCACGGTGGCAGGTGATCGAACCGTTCGGTACCATATCCGCATGCCGGTGGCGAAGGGCTCAGCACTCGATCCCGAGCGGACCAGGGCCGACATCCTGGCCAAGGCCACCGGCCTGTTCTACGAGCGGGGCCTCGACGGGATCGGCGTGGCCGAGCTGTGCCAGGCCGTGGGGGCGTCCAAGGAGACGCTGTACCGCCACTTCGGCTCGAAGGAGGGCCTGGTCCGGGCGGTCCTGGAGCGGCGCAGCGACCGGGTGACGACGTGGCTGCGCGCGGCTGCGGAGGCGGCCGGCGACGACCCGTACGCGCAGCTCGACGCCGTGTTCGACGCGCTCGGCGGCTGGCACGCGGAGCCCGGCTTCCGCGGCTGCGCGATCCTCAACGCGGCGGCCCAGCACCACCAGGACCCGCCGCGGGCGGTCGCGGCGCGCCACCTCGACCGGCGTCTGGACCTGCTCACCGGCATCGCCGGGCGGGCCGGGGTCGCGGACCCGGTGGAGACGGGGCGGCAGCTGCTGATCCTGGTCGCGGGCGCGACGACGGTGGCCGACCACCACGTCGACCGCGGTGCCGCGGAGTCCGCGAAGCGCGCCGCGCGTTCTCTGCTGCGGGCCGGCTGACGTTTTCGCCGTTCCGGCCCCCTCCGGCGCCGAGGCTGACAACCTAGTTTCCTAGGATGCCTTGCACGGTGAGGCGTGCGACACCCGGTCGTTCGGCGCCGGCCGAGGGGCCTCCCTGGCGCGGGAAGCCCCTCGATGGGTGCTACTCGGACTGGATCAGGTCGGCGTTGATGGCGGCGGCCGCCTTCAGACCGGCGCCCGCGGCCACGATCACCTGCGCCATCAGGTCGCTCACGTTGCCGGCCACCCAGATGCCGGGGACGTCGGTGGCGCCCATCGGGTCGGCGGCGATGTACGTGCCGATCACCTCGCCCGCGACCTCCATCGGCGTCGGCTTCAGGCCCAGCCGCTCCAGGAATGCGGCCCGGGCGGTCATCCGGGACTGCACGACCACCGCCGCGCGGGAGACCAGCTCGCCCGAGGCCAGCCGCACGCCCTCGTCCTCGACCGCGGCCACCCGGCCCGTGACGATCCGGACGCCGCGGGCCTCCAGCCGCGCCGCCTCGTCCGGCGCCGGGAGCGGGCGCTCGTGCAGGAACAGCGTCACGTCGCCGGTCCACTGCCCCCACATGAGCGCGCCGTGGACGGCGAGGGGGCTGGTGGCGATGATGCCGACGGGCTGGTCGCGGACCTCCCAGCCGTGGCAGTACGGGCAGTGCAGCACCGTGCGTCCCCACCGCTCGGCGACGCCGGGGATCGCGGGGAGCTCGTCCACCAGGCCGGTCGTGACCAGCAGGCGGCGCGCCTCCACGCTCGACCCGTCGTCGAGCGTGAGCCGGAAGGCGCCGTCGTCGAGCCGGTCGGCGTCGGTGACGGTGCCGGTCAGGAAGCTTCCGCCGTACCGTTGAATCTCGGAACGACCGATCGAGAGCAGCTCGCCCGGTGGGGTGTGCTCGCGGCCGAGGTAGTTGTGCACGTTGCCGGCCGGTGCGTTGCGGGGCTGGCCGGCGTCGACGACCAGGGGTTCGCGGCGGGCGCGGGCGAGGGTGAGCGCGCCGCTCAGCCCGGCCGCGCCGCCGCCGATGATGACCACGTCGTGTCTCATGGCGCCGACTGTGCGCGCGGTGGTGGGCAACCGGCAAAGGTTCTTGCCAGAATGGCGAAATGGACCAGGTGGGGGCGCGGCTGCGGGCGCTGCGTGGGGAGACGACGCTCGCCGAGCTGTCGGCGGAGACGGGGATCTCGGTGAGCACGCTGTCGCGCTTGGAGCTCGGGCAGCGCAAGCCGACCCTGGAGCTGCTCCTGCCGCTCGCGCGGGTGCACCGGGTGACGCTGGACGACCTGGTCGGCGCGCCGCCGACGGGCGACCCGCGGGTGCACGCGCGCCCGGTGGTACGCGGCGGCGTGACGTACATGCCACTGAGCCGCCGCCCAGGCGGCGTCCAGGCGTTCAAGCTGATTTATCCGCCCGGCACGCCGGCCGGCGACTGCACGCCGAGGGTGCACGAGGGGTACGAGTGGCTGTACGTGCTGGCCGGCCGGTTGCGGCTGGTGCTGGGCGAGCACGACGTGGTGCTGGGGGAGGGCGAGGTCGCGGAGTTCGACACGCACGTGCCGCACTGGTTCGGCAACCCGGGCCCGGGCACGACGGAGGTGCTGAGCCTGTTCGGGCCGCAGGGGGAGCGGCTGCACGTACGGGCCCGCCCGAAGCGCGCAGCTGCCGAGTCGCCTTAGCCCTTGTCCGGTGTCGGGCCTTGTCCCGTTTCGGGCCTTGTCCCGCCTCTGTCCCCCCTCTGTCCCCCCTCTGTCCCCCCTCTGTCCCCCCTCTGTCCCCCCTCGGGCCCTGCCTCGCCTCGGCCCGCCCCGCCTCGGGCCTGCTCGCCTCGGCTCTGCCCTATGTCCTCCCCCGTCATGCGGGCCGGCGACGGGCCCGGATTCCGGCAGGACTAGTCGGCGACCGAGCCGCAAGCGCCCCAGCCGTCGGACCGCGCCACAATCCGGCCGTCCTGCACCCGCAGCGCCGTCTCGGTCGTGTCGCTCAGCGCGTCGAGCCCGGCGCCCCGGGCCAGGATGCCCTGGTCGTCGACGACGACGTGCAGCGCGGGCCGGTGCTTCGCGGGCACCGTACGGCGCAGGTGGTTGCGCAGCTCGGCGAGCGACAGCCGGGCCAGCGGCGCGAGCTCGGCGGGCTGGGCGGTGACGACGGCGAGGGTCGTCTCGTGGCCGGCCCGCAGCGCATCCTCGACGTGGGACAGGCGGTGCATGCCGAGGATCGCGACGACGCCGTCGTGCGGGGCGAGCGGCCCGGTGCCGAGGTGGTCCACGGCGGCCGGCATCCACCACTTCTGTGCCGGGTCCGGCCGCTGCACCGGCGCGCCGTCCAGCGGGATCGGCCGACGGTTGCGCTGGTCGAGGTCGAGGTCGGCGAGGGCCTGGCAGGCGCGGACGGTGTCGAACGGGTCGCCGAACCCGGGCGCGGCGGCCGCCAGCTGTGCGGTGCCGTGCAGCAGGGTCAGCGCGGCCTGGGCGAGGCGGACCAGGCCGCTGCGGCCGCCGGCGTCGTCGAGGCGCTCGAACGCGAGCCCGAGCACCACCGCGTCGAGGAGCTTGAGCTGCGCGAACGGCAGGCGGGTGAGCTGGTCGGCGGCGACCTCGGCCATGAGCTCGAGGCCGAGCAGCGAGGCGTCGGTGCGGGTGGTGAGCGGCAGGCGGGCGACCCATTCGCGGGCCAGGTTGCCCAGGGCGTCGCGGACCGTGCCGGCGCTCGCGTCGCCCTGGGCCGGGACGGCGGCGGCGTCGGCGGCGAGCACCTCGAAGTACAGCGCGCGTTTGCCGGGAAAGTTGGAGTACACCGCGCCGCGGGTGAGCTCCGCGCGGTCGGCGATGGCGTCGATGCGGGCCTCGCGGTAGCCGTGTTCGGCGAACTCGAGGCGGGCGGCGTCGACGATCCGGGCGCGGTTGCGTTCCTGCTGGTCGCTGCGGCTGAGGCGGGGCACGCCCCGCAGGATACCCTCATCATCTGGATGACGTGAACATGCGGATGGTGTCGGTCAGGATCGCCGTCGTCCGGTGCAGCGAGTCGAGCGTCACCCACTCGGTGGCGGCGTGGGCCCCGCCGCCGTCGACGCCGAACAGCACCGCCGGGATGCCGGCCGCCTCGAGCAGCGCGCAGTCGGTCCAGAACGGCTCGCCCCGCTCGGTCGGCGGCCGGCCCAGGTGGGCGGTGGCCGCCGCGCGCAGATCGGCCACGATCGTGGAGTCGCCGGCCCGGAACGGCTGCCGTTCGAAGGTGATCACCAGCTCGTACCCGTGTTCGGTGGTCGCGTCGAGCACGGCCCGCAGCTCCCGCTCGACCGTGGCCGCGTCCTCGCCGGGGACCGTGCGACGCTCCAGCCCGATCGTGCACCGGGCCGGGTAGCTCGACAGCTCCTCGCCGCCGGAGATCAGCGACGCGTGGATGTTGCCGGTGCCGAGCAGCGGCTGCGGCGGCCGCGCGGCGAGGGCCCGCTGCAGCTCGTCGAGGCCGGTGAGGAACCGGCCGGCCTTCGCGATGGCGTCGATGCCGAGGTCGGGGCGGGAGCCGTGGGCGGCCCGGCCGTGGATGGTGACCTCGGCCCACACGAACCCGCGGTGCGCGACGACGAGGTCGAGGCCGCTGGGCTCGGCGACGATCGCGCCGTCGGCCCGGAACCGGGTGAGGACCTCCTCGGTGCCCGCGCTCGCATACTCCTCGTCGGCGACCAGCGCGACCAGGATGTCGCCGGCGTGGGACTGCTGCGCGACGGCCGCCGCCGCGCACATCATGGCCGCGAGCCCGGACTTCATGTCATACGCCCCTCGCCCGAACAGGCTGCCGTCGCGTTCGTCCGCGACCAGCGGCGCGCCGTCGAACCCGGCGAGCGTGACCGTGTCCAGGTGCCCGTTGAGCATGATCGACCTTCCGCCGCCGGCACCCCGGGCAACCCCCACGATCGACGGTCGCCCCGCCCGCCGTTCCAGGCGGTGGCACTCGAACCCGCGGGCGGCGAGCCACCCGGCGGTGAAGTCGGCGACGGCGGTCTCGCCGGCGCCGCCGGCGACGAGGTCGGGGTTGGTGGAGTCGATCGCGATCAGCTGGCGGGTGAGCTCGACGACGCCGGTCACGGCTGGTCCTCCTCGTCCTCGTCGCCCGGGATCGGGTTGGCGGCCAGGCCCTCGGTGCTGATCAGCAGCACCGTGGCCGCCGGTCCGAGGTCCCGGCACAGGATGCGCGCCGCGGCGAGCGCGGCGGCGCCGCACGGCCCGGCGTCGACGCCTTGACGCCGCAGGTCGTGGACCGCCCGGACGGCCTCCGCGTCGGTCACGGTGACGGCCAGGTCGAGACCCTGCGACAGGTACGGCCAGGCGTTCGCCGACGGCGTGCCGCAGTTGAGGCCGGTCATCACGGTGTCCCGCGTGGGTGCGCTGGTGAGCGCGCCGGCGGCCAGGGACGTGACGATCGCCGGAGCGTTGTCGGGTTCGACGGTCGCCACGAGCGGGCCGGCCCCTGGCCCGGTGCGGGAGCGGTAGTGGCGGACGGCGGCCTGGGCGAGCGAGCCGACGCCGGCCGGGACGACGACCAGGTCCGGCGGCGGCTGGTCGGCGAGCTCCTCGAACAGCGTCGAGTAGCCGTCGGCGATCCACTGCGGCACGTCCGTGTATCCGGGCCAGGCGGTGTCCTGGATGAGCAGGCCGTCCGGCCCGAGCCGCTCCGCGTGGGCCGCGGCGGCTGTGACGACGCCGTCGTAGGGCAGGTCGAGCTCGAAGAGCCGGGCGCCCTCGCCGGTGATCGCCGTCTTGGCCGCGCCGGTCAGGGATCGGGGCACGAAGATGTCGGCGGGCAGCCCGCGCTGCCGTGCGACGTGTGCGACGGCCCGGCCGTGGTTGCCGTCGGTCGCGGCGACCAGCCGCGGCCGCCCGCTGCGGCCGGCGAGGGCCCGGTCGATCGCATAGGAGGCGCCGAGAATCTTGAACGACGGCAGGCCGAGCCGGGCCGACTCGTCCTTCACCAGGACCCGGCCCACGCCCAGCTCGGCGGCGAGGTTGGGCAGGTCGTGGACGGGCGTCGGCGCGTAGCCGGGCCGGGCCCGGTGGAACTCGGCGGGACGGTCGCCCAGAGGCTCGGCCCGCCAGTTCCTGGCGTGAAGGTTGCGGTGGATCACGTGCTCCATCTTGCTTCGCCGCCGGGCCGTTGTCGTCGGACCTGGGTACGTCCGACCGTGGTAGGACCCGGGCCCCGCAGGTCGAGACCACGGTCTGACGACACCGGCCCTGCACCGCCGTAGCGTCGTCGGCATGATCGAGGTACACGAGCTGCGCAAACGCTACGGCGACCGGCTCGCCGTCGACGGGCTCTCCTTCACCGTGCGGCCCGGGCAGGTCACCGGCTTCCTCGGGCCCAACGGCGCCGGCAAGTCCACGACGCTGCGGATGATCGTCGGGCTCGACCATCCCACCGGCGGCACCGCGACCGTCAACGGCCGGCGGTATCGGGACCATCCCGACCCGCTGCGGCAGGCCGGCGCCCTGCTGGAGGCCAGGTCCGTCCACAGGGGACGCACGGCGCGCAGCCATCTGCTGGCGCTCGCGCAGACCCACGGCATCGGCCGGCGCCGGGTCGACGAGGTGCTCGCCCTCGTCGGCCTCGACACGGCGGCCGGGCGGCGGGCCGGCGGGTTCTCGCTCGGCATGGGCCAGCGGCTCGGCATCGCCGCCGCGCTGCTCGGCGACCCGGCCGTCGTCATCCTCGACGAGCCGGTCAACGGCCTCGACCCCGACGGTGTGCTGTGGGTGCGCACGCTCCTGCAGGACCTGGCCGCCGAGGGCCGCACCGTGCTCGTGTCCAGCCACCTCATGAGCGAGATGGCGCTGACCGCCGAGCATCTCGTCATCATCGGCCGGGGCCGGCTGCTCGCCGACACCACCGTCGCCGAGCTCATCGACCGGGTCGCCGTCGGCACCGTCCTGGTGCGTTCCCCGCGGGCAGGCGAGCTGCGCGACGCCCTCTGCGCGGCCGGCGCCGCCGTGACGACCACCGAGGCGGGCGTGCTGCAGGTCGCCCGGGCCGACGCGACGGTGATCGGTGAGCTCGCCGCCCGGCAGGGGATCCCGTTGTACGAGCTGACGCCGCGCCGTGCATCGCTCGAGGAGGCCTACATGGACCTGACGAAGGAGGCGGTGGAGTACCGATGAGGATCACGTTCCCGCGTGTCCTGCGCTCCGAGTGGACGAAGCTCGTGTCGCTGCGCTCGACCTGGTGGACCCTGGCACCGCTCGCGGTGCTGGTGGTGGCGCTGGCCGGCGTCATCGGCAACGGCATCCACCGCTCCGGCGGCGAGCTCACCCACGCCTCGGCCGTCTCGGCGGCGTTCCTGCCGGTGGACTTCGCCGTGCTGGTCCTGGGCGTGTTCGGGGTGCTGCAGATGACCGGTGAGTATGGCACCGGTTCGATCCGCTCGACCCTGACGGCGGTGCCGCGCCGCTGGCCCGTGGTCGCGGCCAAGGCCCTGGTCCAGGCGTCCCTGACGTTACCGGTGTCGGTGCTGACCTGCGCGGCCGCGTACGTCGCCTGTCAGGCGTTCCTCGGCGAGCCGTTCGCGCTGCGGCCGGTCCTGGGCGCCGCCGGCAGCCTGGTCCTCATGGGCCTGCTCGGCCTGGCGGTGGGCGCCCTGCTGCGGCACACGGCCGCGGCGGTGACGACGCTGGTGGCCGGCCTGTTCGTGGTGCCGGCCCTGCTCGGCCCGGCCCTGCCGGGCAACCGTGAGGAGGACGTGCTGCGGTGGGTACCGGCCGTGGCCGGCCAGGCCATGTACAGCGTCGACGGCACCGGCGCCCCGTTCAAGATGTTCTCCCCGCTGACGTCAACCCTGGTCCTGACCGCCTGGGCGGTGCTCCTGCTGGCAGGCGGCGCCCTCGTCCTGCACCGCCGCGACGCCTAACCTGACCGTGATGACCGACCACAGGCCGCCCCGTCGCCCGACCGGTGCGGGGCGGCTCCGGGCCGCCGCCGTGCGGATCGCGCGCGACGCAGCGGGGCTGCGGTGGGGGCGGGCCGTGCGGGCGGCTTCGGGAGGGGCGTCGTGCGGATCGCGGGCGAAGCGGTCGGACGGAGGTGGGGCGGGTCGTGCGGGCTGCGGATGGGTTGCGCGGGCGGCTCCGAGCTGACGCCGTGCGGACCGTGCGCGACACCGCGGGGCTGGGGTGGGCGCGCGTCGTGCGCGACACGGCGGGGCTGCGGTTGGCGCTGGTCGTACGGGCTGCGGGCGGGCTTCGCGGGCGGCTCTGGGTGGATGCCGTGCTGGCCGCGGTCATCGCCGCCGTCAACGCGCCGGTGGCGTTGCGTGGGGCCTCCGTCGCGGCCGTGGTGTGCTACCTCGTGGTGCACGTGCCGTTGGTCTGGCGGCGGGCGGCGCCGGTGGCGGTGTGCTGGACGGTGTTCGCGCTGGCCGTGCTCAGCGCGCTCGCCGTCGGGGTCCGGGTCGAAGGGTTGTACCCGGAGATGGTGGTCGCCGTGGCCGTGTACACGGTCGCGCGGTACGCGACCCGGCGGCACCTGGTCGCCGTGGTGGCGACCGTCGAACTGCCGGCGGTGGTGGCGTTCGTCATTAACGGTCCACAGTGGACGACGTTCGGGTTCGTCACCGCCGTGCTCGCCGCGACGGCGCTCGCCGGGACGGTGGTGCGGATCCGCAGCGCGTACCTGCTCGAGCTCGTCGAGCGGGCCCGCCGCCTCGAGCGCGAGCGCGACCAGCGCGCCGAGCTTGCCGCCGCCGCCGAGCGGGCCCGAATCGCCCGGGACATGCATGACATCGTCGCCCACAACCTGACCGTCATGGTGGCGCTCGCCGACGGGGCCGCCCTGACCGCCGGCGCCCACCCGGACCGGGCCGCCGCCGCCATGGCCCAGGTGTCGGCGACCGGCCGCCAGGCCCTGTCCGAGATGCGCCGCGCCCTCGGCGTCCTGCGCGACCCGCCGGCCACCGGGAACCCAGAAAGCGCGCCACCCGCGCCGGCGAGGGAGCCGCGGCCGGGTGGCGCGCCGGTCCGGGAGCCGGAGATGCGGTCGGGTGGCGGGCCTGTCCCGGAACGGGGAGCGAGGGCTGGTGGCTGGTGGGTCCCTGAGCCGGGCGCGAGGGCTGGTGGCTGGCCGGGCTCGGAGCCGGGCGCAAGGCCGGAAGCGGGACGCGGGCCGGTCCGCGGGCCGAACCCGGGGCTCGGCGACCTCGACGCGCTCCTTGCCGGGGTGCGGGCGGCCGGTGTCGAGGTGCGGTTGACCGTCGACGGCGGGCCGCAGGAGTGGCCGGCCGGGGCGGAGCTTGCGGTGTACCGGATCGTCCAGGAGGCGTTGACCAACACCATGAAGCACGCCGGGTCCGGTGCCAGCGCCCACGTCCGGCTGCGTTACGGTCCGGGCGAAGCCGAGATCGAGATCCTCGACGTCGGGCGTCCGGTGGGACCTGCCGCCGCCTCCGCGGACGGGCGCGGCATCGTCGGGATGACCGAGCGTGCGGCCGCGTACGGCGGGACGCTGGAGGCCGGGCCGCGGGCCGACGGGCCCGGATGGCGGGTGTGGGCCAGGTTACGGCCCGTGGCAGCCGGGGGAGGGGCCACGTGAGCGAGCGGATCAGGGTGTTGCTCGTCGACGACCAGGCGTTGCTGCGGCTCGGGTTCTCCATGGTGCTGTCCACGCAGGCCGACCTCGACGTGGTCGGGGAGGCCGGGGACGGGGAGCAGGCCGTGGCGATGGCCTCGGCGCTGCGGCCCGACGTGGTGCTCATGGACGTGCGCATGCCCGTCACCGATGGGATCGAGGCCACGCGGCGGATCGTCGGGGCCGGGTCGGCGGCGCGGGTGCTGGTGCTCACGACGTTCGACCTCGACGAGTATGTGTATGCGGCGTTGCGGGCCGGGGCCAGCGGGTTCCTGCTCAAGGACGTGCCGCCCGCCGACCTCGTCAGCGGGATCCGGGCCGTCGCCGCCGGTGACGCCGTCGTCGCGCCCAGTGTCACCCGGCGGCTCATCGAGACGTTCGCCCCGCACCTGCCCGGGGGTGCGCCGGTCGATGCGTCGCTGCTCGACCGGCTCACCGAGCGGGAGCGGGAGGTGTTCGTCGCCGTGGCCCGGGGGCGGACCAACCAGGAGATCGCCGAGGAGCTCGCCGTGTCGGAGGCGACCGTCAAGACGCACGTCGGACGGCTCCTGGCGAAACTCGGTGCGCGGGACCGGGTGCAGATCGTGGTCATCGCGTACGAGCACGGTGTCGTGCGACCGGGAGAGCGGCTGGGAGATCAGTGAGCGGAAAAGATCAGACGTAAGGTGTCACCATGACCCAAGCCCCTGTCGCGGCGGAGCGGCGCGTCGGTCTGCGGTCGGAGCGCGGGCCCGTGCTGGCCTCGGTGATGCTGACCACCAGCCTGGTCGCGCTCGACAGCACGATCATCGCCACCGCCGTGCCGTCGGTCGTGCGGGACCTCGGCGGCTTCGCGCACTTCCCCTGGCTCTTCTCGGTCTACCTGCTCACCGCGGCCGTGACCACGCCGCTGTACGGCAAGCTCGCCGACATGCTCGGCCGGCGGCCGGTGATGTTCTTCGGCATCGCCGTGTTCCTCGCCGGCTCGGTGCTGTGCGGCGCGGCCTGGAGCATGCTGACGCTCATCGTCGCGCGGGCCGTGCAGGGCATCGGCGCGGGCGCGATCCAGCCGATGAGCATGACGATCATCGGCGACCTGTACACCGTGGAGGAGCGGGCCCGGGTGCAGGGTTACGTCGCCGGGGTGTGGGGCGTGTCGTCCGTCGTCGGGCCGACCCTGGGTGGCGTCTTCTCGGAGTACCTCTCCTGGCGCTGGATCTTCTTCGTCAACCTCCCGCTCGGGCTCGCCGCCGCCTGGATGCTGGCCCGGCACCTCAAGGAGCGGGTCGAGCGGCGCCGCCACCGCATCGACTACCTCGGCGCGGGCCTGCTCGTCGGCGGGTGCAGCCTGCTGATTCTCGGCACCCTGGAGGGCGGGGTGACGTGGGCCTGGGCGTCGGCGCCGAGCATCGCCGTGTTCGCCGCCGGGGTGCTGCTCATCGCCGCGTTCGTGGTCGTCGAGCGGCGGGCCGCCGAGCCGGTGCTGCCGCTGTGGGTGTTCCGCCACCGGACCCTGGTCGGCGGCAACCTCGCCGCCGTCATCGTCGGCGGGCTGCTCATCGGCCTGAGCTCGTACGTGCCGAACTTCGCCCAGGGGGTGCTCGGCGCGAGCGCGGTCGTGGCCGGGTTCGTGGTGGCGGCGATGACGTTCGGCTGGCCGATCGCGGCCACCCTGTCCGGGCACATCTACTTACGCATCGGCTTCCGCAACACCGCGCTGGTGGGGGCCGTCGTCATCGTCATCGGTACCGTCATGTGCGCGCTGCTGGGCCGGCACACCTCGATCGGGCTGGTCGCCGCCGCCTGCTTCGTCATCGGGCTCGGCCTCGGGTTCACCTCCAGCCCGTCGCTCGTGGCGGTGCAGTCGGTGGTCGGCTGGGAGCGTCGCGGCGTGGTCACCGCCACCAACATGTTCAGCCGGTCGATCGGCAGCGCCGTCGGGGCGGCCGTGTTCGGCGCGATCGCGAACACCACGCTGGAGCGCCGCTTCGCCGCCGCGCCGCCCGAGATCCGGCCGGAGCTGGCCGGGGGCAGCGACGCGACGAGCCTGGTGCTCAAGGCCGGGCACGCGACGGGGGCGGTCGCCGACTACGTGCGGGCCAGCCTGTACGCGGCGACCCACCACGTGTTCATCGGGCTCGCCGTCGTCGGGGCGTTCGCGGTCGTCGCGCTGCTGCTCATGCCCCGCCACACCGAACAACTGCCGGCCGAATGATGCGCCGAGGCGGATAGCGGAACGGAC
This sequence comes from Dactylosporangium sp. NPDC005572, assembly GCF_040605515.1. NCBI lineage: Bacteria > Bacillati > Actinomycetota > Actinomycetes > Micromonosporales > Micromonosporaceae > Dactylosporangium > Dactylosporangium sp. NPDC005572. Next base: position 23,111 of record NZ_JBEXCY010000106.1, read on the forward strand.
CGGAAACGCGGAACGGACAGGGATGAGGGGCGGACAGGGATGAGGGCTCGACGGGGATGACAGCTCGCACGGGGGATGAGGGGTCAACGGGGATGACAGACCACACGGAGATGACGGGCCGGACGAGGATCAGAAGCCGGCTGCTGCCGGCCGCGATCGCCGCGCTGACCATGCTGATGATCGCCGGGTGCGGCACCCGCCGCGAGGGCGACGAGGAGCCCGGCAGCGGCGTCATCGCCTCGGGTGCCGGCTCCGCGTCGGCGAAGTCGGAGTCGGAGCCGGTGCCGCGCGCACCGGTACAGTCACACCCGGCCCCGTCCCGGTCACCGTCGGTGTTCCCGGGCACGCCGCAGCCGACCTGCGTCGGCGGCCTGTCGGTCACCGTCGGCGGGTTCGACGCCGCTATGGGTCTCCGCGCGCTCGGGATCCGGCTGACGAACTGCGGCGCCGGCCAGTACCGAATCCAAGGAGAACCGAAAGTGCGGCTCCTCGACGCCGAGCGCAAGCCGTTCGAGATCACGGTGAACGCCGAAGGGGCCCCGCAGCTGCCCGACCAGTACCACGGGCCGGCGCCGGAGATCGTGCTCGCGCCGGGCGAGTCGGCGGCGGCGATGGTGCTGTGGCGCAACACCCTCACCGACTACACGACCGCGACGATGGGCACCTACCTGGAGGTCGTGCCCGGCCCGGGCCAGTCGCCGCAGCTGCTGACGGAGCGCGGGCCGTACGACACCGGCAACACCCCCCGGCTGCGGGTGAGTCACTGGATCAGAGCCGCCCCGCCTCGATGATGCGCTGCAGGAACTGCCGGGTGCGGGGCTCCCGCGGCTCGCCGAGCACCTGCGCCGGCGGGCCCTGCTCGACGAGCACCCCGCCGTCGAGGAACGCGATCCGGTCGGCGACCTGCCGGGCGAAGCCCATCTCGTGCGTGGCGAGGAGCATCGTCATGCCGTCGGCCTTGAGGTCGCGGACCAGCGACAGCACCTCGCCGACCAGCTCCGGGTCCAGGGCCGAGGTCACCTCGTCGAGCAGCAGCAGCCGCGGGGCGTTGACCAGGGCGCGGACGATCGCGACCCGCTGCTGCTGGCCGCCGGAGAGCCGGTCCGGGTAGTCCCCGGCCCGCGACTCGAGGCCCACCCGGGCCAGCAGGGTCATCGCCTTGTCGCGGGCCTCGGCCGCCGGCAGCCTGTGGACGCGGCGCGGGGCGAGGGTCACGTTGTCGAGGACCGACATGTGCGGGAACAGGTTGAACGCCTGGAACACGATCCCGATGCGCTGACGGACCTTGTCCGGGTCGGCCCGCGGGTCGGTGATGTCCTCGCCGTCGAGGTGGATCGTGCCGTCGTCGACCGGTTCGAGCAGGTTGACGCAGCGCAGCAGCGTCGACTTGCCCGAGCCGCTGGAGCCGATGAGCGCGACCACCTCGTGCTCGGCCACGTCGAGCGACACCCCGCGCAGCACGGGCCGGGTGCCGAACACCTTGTGCAGGTCCGTGATCGACAGGACGGTGCTCACAGGCCCAGGTCTCCCGACTGGCGGCGGGCCGCCCGGAGCGTGACCCAGTCGGTCACGGCGATGACGGGGATCGCCAGCAGCACGAACAGCACACCGGCGATGACGTACGGGGTGTAGTTGTAGGAGATCGACGTCTCGATCTGGGCGGCGCGGATCGCGTCGATCGGCCCGGCGAGCGAGATCAGGCCCACGTCCTTCTGCATCGCGACGAGGTCGTTGAGCAGCGGCGGGGCGACCCGGCGCACCGCCTGGGGCAGCACGACGTGGCGCATCGTCTGCCGGTACGTCAGCCCCAGCGACCGGGCGGCGGCCCGCTGCGACGGGTGCACCGACTCGATCCCGGCCCGGAACACCTCGGCGATGTAGGCGCCGTAGGTGAGCACCAGCGCGGTCCCGCCGAGGACGAGCACCGACGGCGTGCCGGACAGCCGCAGCCCGGGCACCCCGAACGCGAACAGGTAGATGGTGATGACCAGCGGCAGGCCGCGGAAGGTGTAGGTGTACCCGCTGGCGAACGCCCGCAGCGGGAAGAACACCGGCGCGCGCAGCGTGCGCAGCGTCGCGATGCCGAGCCCCAGCAGCACCGCGCCGGCGGCGCAGGCGAGCAGCAGCTGCACGTTGAGCCACAGCCCGCGCAGGACCGCCGGGAACGCCTCCCGGGCCGAGCCGACGTCGAAGAAGCTCTCCCGGACGCGGTCCCACCCCGGGGCGCCGGTGATCACGAAGTACAGCAGGATCCCCACGGCGAACGTGGACACGGCGGCGACCGCCACCGACAGATAGGTCTGCCGGCGGCGGTACGCCTCACGGTCAAGCTGTAACTGCGACTTCACGACAGGGTCGGCGCGCCCTGGGTCGCCGAGAGCCACTGCTGCTCCAGCTTCTTCAGGGTGCCGTCGGTGCGCAGCGCGTCGACGGCCTGGCTCACGCAGCCGGTCAGCGACGAGCCCTTGTCGAGCACCAGGCCGAACTGCTCCGGGGTGCCGGACGGCTGGGGCAGCTGCCCGACGATGGTCGCGTCGGTGATCTCGGCGCCGGTGATGTAGAACGCCGTGGGCAGATCGACGACGAGCCCGTCGATCTGGCCGTTCTGCAGCGCCTTCTTGGCGTCGTCGTTGTTGTTGTACACCGCCGGTTGGGCGTCGGGCTTCACGACCTCGGTGATCGACCGGTAGCTCGTGGTGCCGACCTGCGCGCCCAGCTTGGCCCCTTTGAGATCGGCGAGCGTCTTCGCGCCGGCGATCTTGGAGGACTTCAGCGCGATGACGGTCTGGGTGACGTCATAGTACGGCGAGGAGAAGTCCACGGCGTTCTTGCGCTCGTCGGTGATGGAGAACTCGTTGATGTCGATGTCGAACGTCTTCTTGCCCGGCGCGATCGCGTTGTTGAACGTGACCCGGGTCCAGACCACCTGGTCCTTGGTGTAGCCGAGCTTCTCCGCCACCGCGTAGGCGACGGCGGACTCGAACCCCTTGCCGCTGTCGGGCTTGTTGTCGTCGAACCACGGCGGGTACACCGGGTCGTCGGTGCCGAACGTGAGCTTGCCCGCCGCGAGGGTCTTGAGCTGCGCGGGCGAGCAGCTGCCGGAGGCGGCCGAGCTGCCGGTGGCCGCCGGTTCGTCGTCGGCCGGCGCGCAGCCGGCCACGGCGGCCAGGACGGAGGTCAGTCCGGCCGCGAAAATGAGGGACGCGGGACGCATGGCGGCGATCGTACCCACCACCCAGGTAGGGAATAGGCATCCCGTGCCGGGAATCACGTCACGGGCGCAGGTCGTAGACCGTGCTGGCGCCGACCGTGGTCGCTGTGTAGTTCGCGGACACCCAGGTGGCGATGTCGCCCCCGCCGCCGCGGCCGCCGGAGATGTAGTAGGCGATCTCGCCCCTGGCGACCATCTGCTGGAACTCGGCCAGGGTCGGGGCGGGGTCGCTGCCGTCCCAGCCGCCGATCGCGATCACCGACCTGCCCGTCGCCAGTTCCAGGGACGCCGCCGAGGTGGCGCCCGAGATGGCGGCCGCCCACCGCGTTGTGGTCGCCGCCAGGAGCGTGGCCAGCTCGGCGTCGGCGCCGTCCTCGCCGCCCATGCCGCCCATGCCGCCGCCACCGGGGAAACCGCGGCCGGAGCCGCCGGCCGACGACGGGCCCGAGGTCGGGATCGAGCCCGAGTGCGGCTGGGACGCCGTCGACAGCGACCACGCCGCCGTGCCCGCGACACCGGACAGCAGGGCCGCGACCAGGCCGACCACGGCGAGCCGGCCCGCGACCTCGACGGCCGCGATCAGCAGCGCGGCCAGGCCGCCCGCCGCGAGGACCGTCCAGCGCAGCCACGGGTGCCAGTCCGGCGCGCCCGCCAGGAGCGTGAAGTCCCACGCCGCCGTGACGAACACCATCGCGGCCAGGGTCAGGCGGGCCGGGAGGAAGGCCCGGGCCCGCCACAGCTCCCGCCCGCCGATCGCGACCAGCGCGGCGACGGCCGGGGCGAGGGCCACGGTGTAGTACGGGTGCGTGGTGCCCGACATGTAGCTGAACGTCAGGCCGGTGACGAGGAGCCATGCGCCCCACAGGATCAGCGCGGCCCGGCCGCGGTCGGTGCGCGGCGCCCGGCGGGTGAACCACAGGCCGGCCACGAGCGCGATCAGCGCCGCCGGCAGCAGCCAGGAGATCTCGGCGCCCATGCTGTCGCCGAACAGCCGCGTGATGCCGGTCGCCCCGCCGAACCCGACGTTGCCGCCGCCGTTGAAGCCGCCCCCGCCGCCGCGGTTGCCGTCACCGCCGAAGATGCGGCCCAGGCCGTTGTACCCCAGCGCCAGCTCCAGCAGGCTGTCGTTCGCGGAGCCGCCGATGTACGGGCGGGACCCGGCGGGCCACAGCGCGACGAGCGCCACGAACCAGCCGGCGCTCACCACGAGCGCGGCCCCGGCGGTCAGCAGGTGCAGCAACCGGCGGGCGAGGCCGGCCGGCGCGGCCACGAGGTACGCCAGCGCGAACCCCGGCAGCACGAGCAGCCCCTGCAGCATCTTGGTCAGGAACGCGAAGCCGAGCGCCGTCGCGGCCAGGCTCAGCCAGACCGGGTCGGCCCGCTCGACGGCGCGGGTCGTGCAGTAGGCGCCGGCGACGAGCAGCAGGGTCAGCAGCGCGTCCGGGTTGTCGAACCGGAACATGAGCACCGCGACCGGGGTCAGGGCCAGCGCCGCGCCGGCGGCCAGCCCGGCCGCGGCGCCGAAGTGCCGGCGGACCGTCGCGAACAGCAGCCAGACGGCGAGCACACCCTCGACGGCCTGCGGGGCGAGCAGGCTCCAGCTGTTGAAGCCGAAGATCCGCCCCGACAGCCCCATCACCCACAGCGACGCGGGCGGCTTGTCGACGGTGATGACGTTGCCCGGGTCGAGGGAGCCGAACAGCAGGGCCTTCCAGCTCTGCGTGCCGGCCTGGGCCGCGGCGGCGTAGAAGCTGTTCGCGTAGCCGCTGGCCGACAGCCCCCAGAGGTACAGCAGCGCCGTGCCGAGCAGCAGCCCGCCGAGCCCCCAGTGTTCCCAGCGCGGGCGGCGGGCCACATGCGCCGGGCTCTGCAGGGCGTGCGCGGGCCGGGTCAGCGTCGTCGTCATGGTCGTCACTCTCGGCGACGACCCTGGGCGCCGGTTGCCGGGAACCTGGGACCCGCCTGTGAAGCCCTGCGCGCTGTTCAGGCCAGGACGGCACCGCCGTCGACCCGCAGGATCGAGCCGGTCGCGAAGTCCTGGGTCATGCTGTACACGTAGGCCCGCGCGACGTCGTCGACCTCGCCGACGCGGCCGAGCGGCGCCGACGCGGCCTGCTGCTCGTAGAGCGCCTCCCGCTGCGGCTCGGGCAGCGCCGACCACAGCGGGGAGCGGGTCACGCCCGGCGACACGGCGTTGACCCGGATCCGCGGGGCCAGCTCCACCGCGAGGGCCCGGGTCAGGGCGTCGATCGCGCCGCACACGCTCGCGGCGACCGACCAGCCGGCGTCGGGCCGTTCCCCGGCGGTACCGGTGGTGAGCGTGATCGATCCGCCGTCGCGCAGGTGCGGGCGGGCCGAGTGCGCCGTCGCGAGGGCTCCGAAGTACCGCAGCATGAACTGCTGCCGCGCGGTCTCGATGTCGAGGTCGTCCAGCGGCGTCAGGACGAGCGGCTCCCCGGCCGTGTACACGACGTGATCCAGCTCACCGAGGTCCGCGAACAGTTTCGCGACCGTCTCCGGGTCGGTCAGGTCGGCGGCCCGGCCCGCGGCGGTCGTCGGGAGGACCACGAGCGCCCGCTCGACGCTCTGCGGGCGGCGGCCGACGACGACCACGTCGGCCCCGGCCTCGCCGGCCGCGACCGCGGTCGCCAGCCCGATCCCGGAGGTGCCGCCGAGCACGGCGACGCGCTGGTGCTGCAGGGTCATGGCGGGTCTCTGCCCGCTCTCGCGGCGGTAATTCGCGTGCGGGCCGTTCCCGGCGTGGTTATCGTGCCCGGATGACCACGACGCACGCGCTCCTCGCGGCGGCCTGGACGCCGGCGGTGCGCATCCGCACCCGGCGTCGCGCCCTGGCCGACTAAAGAGCATCCCAGCGCCAGGGCCTTCCGAGTCCTTTTGACGGAACGGACGGGCCGCGATGCCGCCTGTCCGTGCTTCGCCGCCTCCGCGGCGGCAGACAGGACCCAGGTCATGGCGCCACGAACCGAGCACACGCGCGCCCGTCGCGTCTACGGGCAGAACCTCCTCACCACCACCGCGGCCGTCCGGCAGGTCGCGGCCGCCGCCGAGCTGGCCGCCGTCGACCTCGTCGTCGAGGTCGGCGCGGGGCGCGGCAGCCTCACCGCGGAGTTGCTGCGCCACGTGCGCCGCGTCATCGCCTACGAGGTCGACCCGGCGATGGCGGCGGCGCTCGAGGCCCGGCCGGCCCGGCCCGGCCTGACCGTGCTGGCCGCCGACTTCCTGGCCGCCGAGCCGCCGGCGGTGCCGTTCGCGGTCGTCGGCAACATCCCCTACGCGCTCACGTCGGCCGTCGTCGACTGGTGCCTGACGGCCGAGCGGCTCACCGCGGCGACGCTGCTCACCCAGCTCGAGTACGCCCGCAAACGGACCGGCGACTACGGGCGGTGGAGCCGGCTGACGATCGCGACCTGGCCGCGGTACGAGTGGATCCTCGCCGGCCGGATCCCGCGCTCGGCGTTCCGCCCGGTGCCCGGCGTCGACGGCGGCCTGCTGCGCATCGTCCGCCGGCCGGTGCCGCTGGTCGAGCCGCCCGCGTGGGGCGCCTACCAGCGGTTCGTCGACCTCGGCTTCTCCGGGGTCGGCGGCTCGCTGCACGCGTCGCTGACCCGGCGCTTCGAGACCGCCCGGGTCGCGGGCGCGTTCCGGGCGCTGCGGCTGGCCCCCGCGACACCCGTGGGGCTGGTGTGGCCGGAGCAGTGGCTGTCACTGTTCCGGCTGCTCAACCGCCGAACCGGCCGCCCGGGCCGACGGTGACCCGCAGCCGGGCCGCCCCGCCGAACGGCCGGACCGGCTTGATCGAACGCACACCGACATCACCCGTGCGGCCATCACACTCCGGTGGGGCCGTTGTTACGGTGCGACGCAGATCGACAACGGCCACGGAGGAGTGCAGTTGATCGAGTACCTCGGTCCGGTGCTGCAAGGGCTCGCGGCGGCGGTCGCGACACGGTTGATGGAGAGCCAGTCCCGCCAGGTGCCGACGGACGCCATCGTGGCCGAGATCGAGCGGCTGCGCCTCGAGCAGCAGCGCACCGCGCTCGAGGTACGGGAGGTGCTCATCCTGTTCGAGCGGGTGGTGCAGCGGGTGGAGGGGCTCAGGATGACCCAGGCGGCGATGGTGTTCGAACCCGCCGGGCAGGTGCAGAACCTCGGGCAGGCGCTCATGTACCTCGACGCCGAGGTCGACGCCGTGACCCGCCAGGAGGCGCACCGGCATCCGGTGCCGGCCCAGGCGGAGGCCCCGGCGGACCAGACGCCGTCGATCTTCGACGACATCGACCGCGACATCATGCGCCTGCGGCAGCAGGCCGGGGGTGGCGGCCGGTGAGCCAGCCTCCGTCGGTCCCGCAGCGGTTCCTGTCCGAGATCTCCCGTCACCTCACGCTGAGCTTCACCGACATCGCCGATCACCCGCTCATCCTCGGCATCTTCGGGCCGCCCGGGGAGGGCAAGACGTTCCAGCTGCGCGCCGCGCTCGCGGCCCTGCGCGTGCACTCGACCACGATCAACGCGGCCGACCTGGAGAGCGACCGGGCCGGCCAGCCCGGCAAGATGCTGCTGGAGCACTACGTCGTCGCAGCCCGCGACATCGAGCGCGGCACCCCGACCGTGATGGTGATCAACGACATCGACACCACGGTGGGCGAGTGGGAGAAGCACACCGGGACCGTCAACCACCAGCAGCTGCTCGCGCAGCTCATGCACCTGGCCGACAGCCCGGCCCACATCCCGCGGGTCGGCCCCGTCCGGCGCGTGCCGGTGATCGTCACGGGCAACGACTTCACCAAGCTCTACGCGCCGCTGCGCCGCCCGGGCCGGATGAAGGCGATCGCCTGGCTGCCCACGATCGAGGAGAAGCACGCGGTCCTGCTGACGATGTTCGCCGGCATCGCCACCGAGCAGACCGTCAAGGAGCTGTGCGAGCACTACTACCGGCTGCCCGTCTCGTTCTTCTCCCAGCTGAAGGTCGAGGCGCTGGGCATGATGGCGAGCACCGTGCTGCGCCAGATCAGCAACTACGAGGAGGTCGTGCGCAACCCGGCCCGCTACGCCACGTACATCATGGCCGCCGCTTCCGCCGACAGCATCGACCTGCTGAAGCTCGCCGCCGACATGGTGCGCAACGGCGACGCCGTGCACCGCCCGTACCTCGAACAGTGACCGCCGGAGGATGCCGTGGCGAACTCATTCACCTACACCTACTCCGAGACGCGGACGAGGACCGAGGCGGTCCACGACCAGTTCGCCATGTTCCTGATGTACTCGGGCCTGCCGTCGTACAAGCACGACAACATCCTGAAGGGCATCGACAACCACTGGCTGGACGCCGTCGGCGTGTACCTCGTGAGCGGCGGCGAGCGGGTGCTCGAGGCCGAGGTCAAGGTCGACTGGAAGCTGCACACCGACCTCGTCGTCATCTCGCCGACCGTCCGCGGCAACCTGCCCGGCTGGACCGAGGGTGCAGCGCCGGAGATCAAGGCGATCGGCCACCGGTTCGGCCTGCGCGCCCAGGAGCTGGACCTCGTTCCACGGTACTGGGTCCAGTTCACCGCACAGATCAACGCGGACCCGGCACTGTACCGGCAGCGCTGCGCCGACGTCGGCGTCAACGCCGGCAGCTCGTTGCCGCCCTGGCGGTCGACGCCGGCCACCCGCTCGTACCGCGTCGAGGACCTGCAGGAGATCAGCATCGACCTGCGCGACGCGCAGTGACTTACCGGACCCGAACACGGCGCTGACCCGGTCGTGGTGCGGGCGGCGCACCGTGGGTCCGTGCGGACGATCGCGTGCCTGGTCCTCGTTGCCCTCCTGCTCACCGGGTGCGGGCGGGCCGACCGGACCTACCGGCTGTACCTCCCGGCGTCGCTGCCGGCCGGCGAGGCGGTGCCGCTGGTCGTCGTGCTGCACGGGGGCTTCGGCAGCGCCCGCCAGGCCGAGCGGGCCTACGGCTGGGACGCGCTCGCCGACCGGGAGGGCTTCGCCGTCGTGTACCCCGACGGCCAGGGCCGGGCCTGGAACGCCGGCGGCGGGTGCTGCGGCCGGCCGGGCCGGGAGGGCGTCGACGACGTGGCGTACGTGCTCGGGGTCGTCGCGGCGGTGCGGGCCGCGCGGCCGGTCGACCCGGACCGGATCTACGCGACCGGCATCTCCAACGGTGGCCTGATGGCGTACCGCCTCGCCTGCGACACCGACGTCTTCGCCGCGATCGGCCCGGACGCCGCCACGCTGCTCGGCGGCTGCCCGGACCCGGCGCCGGTGTCGGTGCTGCACCTGCACGGCACCGCCGACACCATGGTCCGGCCCGACGGCGCGCCCGGCGACGGGTTCGCGGACATCGACGGCCCGCCGGTCGCCGACGTCGTCGAGCTGTGGCGCACCGCCGGCGGCTGCGCCCCGCCCGTCACCACGACGGTCGGCGCGCAGACCCGCAGCACGGCGCAGTGCCCGCAGGGCCGCGCCGTCGACCTCGTCCTCTTCGACGGCGCGGGCCACGAGTGGCTGCCCGGCGCCACGGCGACGTTCTGGGAGTTCTTCGCCGCCCACCCACGGAAGGGCTAGATCTGGGGCGCGGTGTGGACGATCGTGTAGCCGCCCGCCGGGACCAGGGCGCGGATGCGGCCCGCCGTGGTCGTGTAGTGCTCCAGCTCCTCGCCCGACGGGTCGTTGACGCTCACCGTGGCCGGGACGTCGCCCGGCATGAGCACGTCACTGGCCCGCGTGCTCGTGGCCATGCTGCGCAGCAGCGTCAGCCGGGCGCCGGTCAGCGGGTCGGCCAGGGCCAGGCAGCGCAGGTCGCCGCCCGCCGCGGCGGTCTCCCGGCAGGCCTCCGGCTCGCCGGTCGCGATCCGCGCGATCGCCGCGGCGTGCGGGTCGCCGTCCAGGGCCAGCATCGCGAGCAGCCCGTGGATGGTCGACTCGGCGCCCGCGTCGCGGTGGATGACGCCGCGGTGCAGCGCCCCCGGCGGCGGGTCGTCCGGGATGTCCACGCCGTCGTACGTGCGGCCGGTCGCCGGGTCGTACATCGGCGCGCCCGCCGGGTTGTTGCCGAAGAACCACGAGCCGGCGATCCCGGCCAGCGTCGACAGCGACGACCGGCCGGTGGCGCGGGCCGTGGCCAGGAGGCACTCCACCCGGGACTGGGCGCCGTACGCGAGCTGCACCCCGTCGATGGTCAGCGACTCGGTCGCCCCGGGCGGGGCGATGCGCAGGTTGTCCGGGCCGCCCGCCACCAGCAGGTGCGGGGTGAACGACGCCGCGTCGGCCAGGGCCGCGTCCCGCGCCGCCAGATCCCCGGCGACCTCGTAGACGCGGGCCAGCCCGGCGGGCGCCAGCCCGGCCCAGCCGTGCCACGCGGTGCGCGACAGCCCGTACGGCAGGACCGCCCCGAACGGCCACGTCCACGGCGTGCCGGTGCGCATCGCGGTCACGCCCTCGGCCAGCTGCTCCAGGATCTTGCGGGCGTCGTCGTCCTGGCTCGCCCGCACGTACGCGGACAGCCCCAGCAGCGCCTCGCCGGTGAGGTCGGCGCCGTCGGCGATGAGCCACGCCGGGGTCGCGTGTTCGTCGACCACCCGCCACTGCCCGTACCGCGGCAGTACCTGGCGGCGCAGCGCCGCGATCGCGAGCCGGAGCCGGGTCTGGAGGAACCGCGCTAAGTCCGGCGTGTCGTCGCGAAACGCCGCGTAGCCCTCGCCGAGCGCCCAGATCGTGCGGGCCAGCCAGGCCGACTCGGCGCTGTCGGACGGGTCGGGCGGCTCGGGCGGGTCGGCGCTCGGGTTGAGCGTCCCGTCCGGCTGCTGCCAGAGCACGACGTTGCCGGTGCGGGCGTCGTCGAGCGAGTCGGTGACCGTCTGCAGGAAGCACAGGCCGCGCAGCAGCTGCCGGGCCGCCGAGCGGGACGTGCCGGCGCCGGTCGCCTGCCAGTGCCGCAGGTACACCACCGCGGCGCGGGCGATGTCGTCGGCGTTGAAGGCGCCCTGCGCGTAGCGGTCCGGCCCGACGAGCGGGCCGCCGCCGCAGGGCAGGTACGCACCGTCCGGCAGGCGTTCGGCGTAGGTCCAGACCACCTCTACGGAGGGCTCCTCCGCGAGGCGGAACGTCGTATGCCCGGGCTGGGGCGGCGGGGTGAGGCGCACCCGCATCGCGTCCAGGTGGGCGAGATTGGTCAGCACGGCGCGCGACATACCCCCGCGCGCCGTGCTGACACCGGTTTTACTCCACTTACTCCACTTCGACCGCAGCTGCGGCGAATTGAGCGGAATAGAGCCGGGCGTATGCGCCGTCCGACGCGAGCAGCGAGTCGTGCGTGCCCTGCTCGACGATGCTGCCGTGCTCCATCACCAGGATGAGGTCGGCGTCGCGGATCGTGGAGAGCCGGTGGGCGATGACGAAGCTCGTGCGGCCCGCCCGCAGCGTGCTCATCGCGCGCTGGATGAGCACCTCGGTCCGGGTGTCGACCGAGCTCGTCGCCTCGTCGAGGATGAGGATCGTCGGCTCGGCCAGGAACGCCCGGGCGATGGTGATGAGCTGCTTCTCGCCCGCGCTCACCCCCGAGCCCTCCTCGTCGAGCACCGTCTCGTAGCCCTCGGGGAGGGTGCGCACGAACCGGTCCGCGTGCGCCGCCTCGGCCGCCGCGACGATCTTCTCCATCGTCGGGTGGTCGGCGCCGTACGCCAGGTTCTCCGCGATGGTGCCCTGGAACAGCCAGGTGTCCTGGAGCACCATCCCGATCTGTTCGCGCAGCTCGTCGCGGGACATCGTGGCGATGTCGACGTCGTCGAGCAGGATCCGCCCGCCGGACAGGTCGTAGAACCGCATGATGAGGTTCACCAGCGTCGTCTTGCCCGCACCGGTGGGCCCGACGATGGCGACGGTCTGGCCCGGCTCGACGGTCAGCGAGAGGTCCTCGATGAGGGGTTCATCGCTCTTGTACCGGAACGAGACGTGCTCGAAGGTCACCTTGCCCAGCACCCGCTCCGGCCGGGCCGGCGACACCGGGTCGGGGCTCTGCTCGTCGGCGTCGAGCAGCTGGAACACCCGCTCGGCCGACGCGACGCCCGACTGGACCAGGTTGGCCATGCTGGCCACCTGGGTGAGCGGCTGGGAGAACTGCCTGGAGTACTGGATGAAGGCCTGCACGTCGCCCAGCGACATCGTGCCGGAGGCGACCCGCAGCGCGCCGACTACCGCGACCAGCACGTAGTTGAGGTTGCCGATGAACATCATCGCCGGCTGGATGAGGCCGGAGATGAACTGCGCCTTGAACGACGCCGTGTAGAGCGAGTCGTTGTGCTCGGCGAACGCCTTCGCCGACTCGTCCTGCCGGCCGAAGATCTTCACGACCGAGTGGCCGGTGAACATCTCCTCGATGTGGCCGTTGAGCTTGCCGGTGCTCGACCACTGCCGCACGAACTGCGGCTGCGAGCGCTTGCCGATGCGGGCCGCGATGAACGCCGACACGGGCACGGTGACCAGGGCGATCACCGCCAGCAGCGGGGAGATCCAGAACATCACCACGAGCACGCCGACGATCGTGAGCAGCGACGTCATGAGCATGCTCAGCGACTGCTGCAGCGTCATCGCGATGTTGTCGGTGTCGTTCGTCGCCCGGCTCAGCACCTCCCCGCGCGGCTGGCGGTCGAAGTACGACAGCGGCAGCCGGGACAGCTTCGCCGACACCTGCTCGCGCAGGCGGTACACCGTCCGCTGCACGATGACGGTGGTCAGCCGCGCCTGGAGCAGGCCGAAGATCCAGGCGCCGAGGTAGACCAGCGCCACCATGAACAGCACCCGCTTGAGGTGGTCGAAGTCGATGCCCCGGCCGGGCACCACGTCCTTGACCGCCTGGAGCAGGTCGGCGAACGTGTCGTTGCCCTCCGCGCGCAGCTTCGCGACCGCCTCCTCCTTCGTGGTACCGGCGGGGATCCGCTCCCCGAGGATGCCGGCGAAGATGACGTCGGTCGCCTTGCCGAGCAGCCACGGCCCGGTCACCGACAGCCCGACGCTCACCACGCCGAACAGCCCGACCAGCACCACCATGAACCGGTCCGGGGCCAGCATGCCCAGCAGCCGCTTCGCCGAGCCCTTGAAGTCCTCCAGCTTGACCGGCGGGCCGCCGCCCATCATCGCCCGGCCCGGGCCGAACCCGGGACCGCCGCCGCCCGCCGGCCGGTTCGGTGCCGTCATGCCGCCGCCTCCTGCTCCGTGAGCTGGGAAAGGACGATCTCGCGGTAGGTGGCGTTGTCGTCCATGAGTTCGTGGTGGGTGCCGGTGCCGACGACCCGGCCCTCGTCGAGGACCACGATCCGGTCGGCGTCGCGGATCGTGCTGACCCGCTGCGCGACGATGACGACCGTCGCGTCGGCAATCTCCGCGCGCAGGGCCTCCCGCAGGGCCGCGTCGGTGGCGTAGTCCAGCGCCGAGAACGAGTCGTCGAAGAGGTAGATCTCCGGCCCGGCGACGAGCGTGCGGGCGATCGCCAGCCGCTGCCGCTGACCGCCGGAGACGTTCGTGCCGCCCTGCGCGATCGGCGCCTCCAGCTCGCCGGGCATGGCCCGCACGAAGCCGGCCGCCTGGGCCACCTCCAGGGCCCGCCACAGCTCGGCGTCGGTCGCGTCCGGCCGCCCGTACCGGAGGTTCGACGCCACCGTGCCGGTGAACAGGTACGGCTTCTGCGGCACCATGCTCACCGTCCGGGCCAGCAGCGGCTCGTCGATCCGGCGCACGTCGACGCCGTCGACGAGCACCGTCCCGCCGGTCGCGTCGAACAGCCGGGGCACCAGGTTGAGCAGCGTCGTCTTGCCGGCGCCGGTGCTGCCGATGATCGCCGTCGTCTGGCCGGGGTGCGCCACCAGGTCGACGCCGGACAGCACCGGGACCTCGGCGCCCGGGTACGCGAACGTGACGTCGCGCAGCTCCAGCTCACCGTGTGTCGTGAGCTCGGTGACCGGTTGTTTCGGCGGGGCGACGCTCGACTCGGTGCCGAGCACCTCCTCGATGCGCTCGGCGCACACCTCGGCCCGCGGGATCATGACGAACATGAATGTCGCCATCATCACCGCCATGAGGATCTGCATGAGGTAGCTCAGGAACGCCGTCAGCGCCCCGACCTGCATGTCCCCGCTGTCGATGCGGCCAGCGCCGAACCAGAGGACCAGGATGCTGGAGGCGTTGACGATGAGCATCACCGTCGGGAACATCAGCGACATCAGCCGGCCCACGGCCAGCGACACGTCGCGCAGGTCGCCGTTGGTGCGCTCGAACCGGACCCGCTCGTGCTCGTCGCGGACGAACGCCCGGATCACCCGGATGCCGCTGATCTGCTCCCGGACGACCCGGTTGACCAGGTCGATGCGCACCTGCATGGTGCGGAACAGCGGCCGCATCCGCACCACGATGACCGCGATCACGCCGATCAGGATCGGGGCCACGACCAGCAGCAACGTCGACAGCGGCACGTCCTGGTGCAGGGCGAGGATGACGCCGCCGAAGCACATGATCGGCGCCGACACCATGAGCGTGAACGTCATCAGCACCAGCATCTGGACCTGCTGGATGTCGTTCGTGGTGCGGGTGATGAGCGACGGCGCGCCGAACTGCCCGACCTCGCGGGCCGACAGCGCCTGCACCTTGGCGAAGATCGCGGCCCGCACGTCGCGGCCCAGCGCCATCGCGGTGCGCGCGCCGAAGTACACGGCCGCGGCCGAGCAGACGATCTGCACGGCCGTCACGCCGAGCATCCATCCGCCGATGCGGAAGATGTACCCCGTGTCGCCCTTCACGACGCCGTTGTCGATGATGTCGGCGTTGAGGGTGGGCAGGTACAGCGTGGCCAGGGTCTGCACGAGCTGCAGCACCACGACCAGGGTGATCGGCCCGCGGTAGGGCCGGAGATGAGCTTTGAGCAGTCGTAGCAGCATCGTCAGGCGTCTCCAGCCGTTCGAATGAGCAGCCCGTCGAGCAGCACGCCGACGATGTCGTCGGGCGTGAGGTTCTCGGGCTCGGTGGCTTCCAGGTGGGCGGTGGTCATGATGACCACGAACAGCAGCCGGGCGACGGTCCGCGGGCTGCGCCGCAGCAGTGCCCGGTCCGGCTCGATGACGGCGGCGAGCGCGTCGGAGAGCCGCTTGCGGCTCTCCATCAGGTGCTCCATGAGCGGCTGCGCGGTGTCCGGCGGCAGGGTCCGGGCCACCATCAGGAGGCTGCCGTTGGCCTCGAACCGCCGCATCATGATCGCGACCGCGTCGGCGAGCCGCTCCCGCAGCGGCGCCTCGGGATCGATCGCGGACAGCGCCCGGATCATCGGGTTCTCGTCGAACGCGGCGGCCAGCGCGGCGACGATGAGTGAGGCCTTGTCGGGAAAGACCCCGAAGATGGTGCCCTCGGCCACCCCGGCGGCCTCCGCGATCTGCCGGGTCGTGACCGCGGCACCGTGTGCCCGCAGCAGCGGCAGGGTGGCCGCCACGAGCGCGGCCCGCCGATCGTCGGGCGCGAGCGCCGGCACCCGCCGCCGGCGATGGGTCTGCATCACGGGCACAGCCTAATGAGCGAGCACTCACTCGGCCACCGCTTTTCTCCACCGGCGAACGGCACCCACCACACCCACCGCTGCGCACCACCGCGCCGCGCCCCGCCACCGTGCCGCTCTTGGAGTTGTGGTCCGTCTTTATGGCGCTATTTCCGACAAGTCGGGGACCACAAGTCCAAGATCGCGGCCACGAAGTGTGCGGCGAGGGCGCGGGTGGACAGAGTGGGTTCGGAGTAGGCGGCGGCGGTGCGGACGGCGGGTGCGTACGCGTCGGGGTGCCACCGCTCCCCAGCACCGCACCGATCCCCGCAACGGTGCCGCGCCCCGGCACCGCGCCGATCTTGGAGCTGTGGTCCCGGCTTTATGGTGCTACTTCCGACAAGTCAGGGATCACAACTCCAAGAACGCGGCCAGGAAGGGCGCGGCGGCGCGGGTGGACCGAGTGGGCGCAGCAGGCGTGTGCGGGTGGCGGGGTGCGGGCGGCGGGGTGCGGGCGGCGGGGTGCGGGCGGCGCGGCGGGGTGCGGGCGGCGCGGGCGCGGCTGCGGTGGATTGTGGTAGCGGAAAGCGTGGTCCTGCCGGCCTCATGCGGCCGGGAACGGTCGCGGCGGGCGGGGGCCCCGGGGCCCCGCCCCCCCGACCCCGTCCGGGTGACGTCCAG
>NZ_JBEXCY010000107.1:0-39444 GCF_040605515.1 Dactylosporangium sp. NPDC005572
GGGAGGCGGTGCCCAGGCCCTCGACGACCGCGCGCACGTGTGCGCCGGGCGTCAGCGGCACGGCCGCCGTCGCCGCGCCGGCGAGCAGCACCCAGCCGTCCTCCAGCGGTACACCCGCTGAGGAGGCCAGGGTGGCGGCGGCCGTGACGGCCCGGCGGGGGTCGCCCAGGATGGCCGCCGTGGATCCGATCTGGGTGACCCGCCCGTCGACCTCCAGCAGCACGCCCAGGTTGTCCAGACCGGCCGGCAGCGGCTGCCAGGCGCCGACGACGAACGCGGCCGCGGAGGTGTTGTCGGCGATCACGTCGGGCAGCGCGAACTTGAAGTCGGCGTAGCGCGAGTCGATCAGCTCCAGCGCGGGCGCGACGGCGGTGGCCGCGCCGGTCGCGTCGATGCGGAACGCCACCTCGGGCTCGACGCGGGGGTGGATGTACCGGCCGGCGTCGACCGTGCCGCCGTCCTCGATCCGCATCGCGTCGGTGAGGCGGCCCCAGATCACCTGGTCGACGCCGACCTGCGCCATCTTGGCCCGGCTGGTCAGGCCCAGCTTGAGGCCGACGAGCCGCTCGCCGCGGCCCACCCGCCGCGCCACGAGCGCCGCCTGGATGCGGTACGCCTCATCGGCGTCGGCGCCGCTCTGCGAGACCACCTGGGGGATCGCCGTGCGGGTCCGCTCGGCCTCGTCGAGCCGCATTGCCAGGTCTGCGGGACTCATCCGCGCTCCTTCACCAAGTCGAGGGCGACGTCGACGATCATGTCCTCCTGGCCGCCGACCATCCGGCGGCGGCCCAGCTCCACCAGGATGTCCCGCACGTCCACGCCGAAGCGCTCCGAGGCCCGCTCGGCGTGCCGCAGGAAGCTGGAGTAGACCCCGGCGTAGCCCAGCGAGAGCGTCTCCCGGTCGACCCGCACGGGACGGTCCTGCAGCGGCCGCACCAGGTCCTCGGCCGCGTCCATGAGCGCGAACGTGTCGCAGCCGTGCTCCCAGCCCATCAGGTCGGCGACCGCCACGAACACCTCCAGCGGCGCGTTGCCGGCGCCGGCGCCCTGCCCGGCGAGGGAGGCGTCGACCCGCACGGTGCCGTGCTCGACGGCGACGACGCTGTTGGCGACGCCGAACGACAGGTTGTGGTGGGCGTGGATGCCGATCTGGGTGGCCGGGTCGAGGACCTGGCGGTAGGCGTCGACCCGCTCGGCGACGTCGCGCATGAGCAGCCGGCCGCCGGAGTCGGTGACGTAGACGCAATGCGCGCCGTAGGACTCCATCAGCCGGGCCTGCTCGGCCAGCGCCGCCGGCGGGTTCATGTGCGACATCATCAGGAAGCCGGCGACGTCCATGCCGTGCTCCCGCGCCCAGCCGATGTGCTGGGCGGCGATGTCGGCCTCCGTGCAGTGGGTGGCGATCCGCACGCTGGTGACCCCGAGCTCCCTGGCCTGCTTGAGGTCGGCGATGGTGCCGATCCCGGGCAGTAGGAGGGTGGTCAGCCGCGCGTCGGTGATCGCCTCGGCGGCCGCCGCGATCCACTCGGCGTCGGTGGCGGCGCCGCGGCCGTAGTTGACGCTCGACCCGGCCAGGCCGTCGCCGTGCGCGACCTCGATGGCGTCGACCCCGGCCGCGTCGAGCGCGGCGGCGATCGTGCGGACCTGCTCGACGGTGTACCGGTGCGCGATGGCGTGCATGCCGTCGCGCAGCGTCACGTCCTGGATGTACAGCCGGTCGGTCATGCCGCCATCCGCTCGGCGACCTGGAGCGCGGCGGAGGTCATGATGTCGAGGTTGCCGGCGTAGGCGGGCAGGTAGTGCCCGGCGCCGGAGACCTCGAGGAACACGGTCACGAGCAGCCCCTCGGGGTCGGCGGAGAACTGGACCTCCTGCTTGAGGCGGTAGCCGGGCACGTACCCGGCGACCGCCTTGACCATCGCCTCGACCGACGCGGCGATCGCGGTCCGGTCCGCATCACGGTCCGGGCAGACGCAGTACACGGTGTCGCGCATCAGCAGCGGCGGGTCGGCCGGGTTGAGCACGATGATCGCCTTGCCCCGGGCGGCGCCGCCGACGACCTCCAGCGCGCGGGCGGTGGTGACGGTGAACTCGTCGATGTTGGCCCGGGTGCCGGGGCCGGCCGACCTCGACGCGATCGACGCGACGATCTCGGCGTAGGCGACCGGGCTCACCGCGCCGACCGCGGCGACGATCGGCACGGTCGCCTGCCCGCCGCAGGTCACGAGGTTGACGTTGGGCGCGGCGAGGTGCTCGTCGAGGTTGACGGGCGGCACGACGTACGGCCCGATCGCGGCGGGCGTGAGGTCGACGACCCGGCGGCCGTGTGCCTGCAGCACCGCGTTGTTGTGCCGGTGGGCGCCGGCGCCCGTCGCGTCGAAGACGATCCGCACGTCGGCGAACTCGGGCATGGCGACCAGGCCGTCGACGCCTGCCGCGGTCGTGGCGACGCCGAGCCGCCGGGCGCGGGCGAGCCCGTCGGAGTCCGGGTCGATGCCGGCCATCGCGACCATCGAGAGTGACTCCGAGAGCCGCAGTACCTTGATCATCAGGTCGGTGCCGATGTTGCCCGACCCGACGACGGCCACGCCGACGGTCCTTCCGGCGGTCATTGCGCGCTCCCTTCGAAGACGGCCCGGACCGACCCGAGCCCGGAGACCCGCGCCTCGTACACCGGTCCCGGGGCCGTCACGGGCACCGGCACCATCGGCCCGAGCGCGCCGGACAGCACGAGATCGCCGGCGCGCAGCGGGCGGCCGGCGGCGGCCAGCGTGGTGGCCAGCCAGGCGACCGCGTGCACCGGGTTGCCGAGGCAGGCCGCGCCCGCGCCGACCGACACCGGTTCGCCGGCGTGCTCGACCACGGCCCCGCACAGCCGCAGGTCGACGTCGGCCAGCCGGCGCGGCGCCGTGCCGAGCACGAACAGGCCGCTGGAGGCGTTGTCGGCCACGGTGTCCACAATGGAGATGTCCCAGCCGGCGATGCGCGAGTCGACCACCTCGATCGCCGGCAGCAGGTACTCGGTGGCCCGGATGACGTCGACGACGGTGACCTGCTCGTGCGGCAGGTCGCGGCCGAGCACGAACGCGACCTCGACCTCCACGCGCGGCTGGAGCAGCTTGCCGGCCGGGATGGGGGCACCGTCGGGCACGGCCATGTCGGCGTAGAGCACGCCGAAGTCCGGCTGGAAGACGCCGAACATGCTCTGCACGGCCGGCGAGGTCAGGCCGATCTTCGCGCCGACCGGCCGCCGCCCGGCGGCCTCCCAGCGCTCGGCCTGGGCCCGCTGCACGGCGTACGCCGTGGCGACGTCGCCCTCCGGCAGCACCGTCCCGCGCAGCGGCGGGATCGGGGTGCCGGTCTCGTAGGCGGCCAGCAGCGCCTCGGCCGCCTTCTGTACATCGGTCATGACAGGTCCACGCAGACGTTGGTGAGCTCGGAGTAGAAGTTGAGCGAGTGGACGCCGCCCTCGCGGCCGATGCCGGAGGCCTTGACCCCGCCGAACGGCGAGCGCAGGTCGCGCAGGAACCAGGTGTTGACCCAGACCAGCCCGGCGTCCAGCGCGAGGCCGGCCCGGTGCGCCCGGCCGACGTCGCGGGTCCACACGGTCGCGGCGAGGCCGTAGTCGCTGTCGTTGGCCAGCGCGAACGCCTCCTCCTCGGTGTCGAACGGCGCCACGTGGCAGACCGGCCCGAAGATCTCCTCGCGGTTGGTGCGGGCGTCCGGCGGGAGGCCGACGAGCACGGTCGGCTGGACGTACGCGCCGCCGTCGCGGGCGTCGTCGAACGTCGGCACCCCGCCGCCGGTCACCACCGTGGCGCCCTCCGTGCGGGCGAGGTCGTAGTAGCCGAGCACCTTCTCGCGGTGCTGCCTGGAGATCAGCGGCATCGTGCCGGTGCCCTCGTCCTGCGGCCACCCCCACGCCAGCGCGGACGCCGCCTTGCCCAGCCGGGTGACGAACTCGTCGAAGACCGGGCGCTGCACGTACAGCCGCTCGGTGCACAGGCACACCTGGCCGCCGTTGGTGAAGCTGGAGCGCACCGACCCGGCGACGGCCGCGTCGAGGTCGGTGTCGGCGAACACCAGGCCGGCGTTCTTCCCGCCGAGCTCGAACGAGACGGCCTTCACCCCGTCGGCGGCGGCCCGCATGATCGCCGAGCCGGTCGCGGACTCGCCGGTGAACGTGATGGCGTCCACGTCCGGGTGGCGGGTGAGGAACTCCCCCGCCGAGTCCGGCCCGAAGCCGTGCACGAGGTTGAAGACGCCGTCGGGCACGCCGGCGGCGGCCATCACCTCGGCGAGGACCGTCGCCGAGGACGGCGTCTCCTCGGAGGGTTTGACCACGACCGCGTTGCCGCAGGCGAGCGCCGGGGCCACCTTCCAGGTCAGCAGCAGCAGCGGCAGGTTCCAGGGCACGACGATCGCGACCACGCCGACCGGTTTGCGCACCGCGTAGTTGAGGGCGCGCCCGCCGGACGGGGTGACGGTGCTGAACGCCTCCGCCGGCGCCGCGGCGACGATGTCGGCGAACGCCCGGAAGTTGGCCGCGCCGCGCGGGATGTCGAGCGTCCGGGCCTGGGTGACCGGCTTGCCGGTGTCGGCGACCTCGGCGGCGACCAGGTCGTCGAAGCGCCGCTCCAGCTCGTCGGCGATCCGCCGCAGGACGGCGGCGCGCTCCAGCTCGCTGGTGCGCCCCCACGGGCCGCGTACGGCGGCCCGCGCCGCGGCCACCGCGGCGTCCACGGTGGAGCGGTCCGCCTCGCAGACCTGCGTGACGAGGTCGCCGGTGACCGGGCTGAGCTTCGGGAACGTCCGGCCGGTGGCGACGAACCGCCCGCCGACGAAGTGCCGCAACGTCATCGCCGCCACCCCTTGACCACCGCGGCGCCGAGGGCGCCGAGCATGAGCGCGCCGACCGCCCCGAGCACCTGGTGCTGCCGGCGCACCCGGTCCCGCACGCGCGCGTAGGGCGTGGTGCTGAACGACACGAGCTCGTAGCGGGAGACGTACCGGCCGGGCAGCGCGCGCTCCAGCGCGTGCTCGATCTTCTTGCCGAGCTGGAACACCGGCGAGGCCACCTTGTCCCGCATCTCCACGAAGTTGTTGAGCGCCATCGTCGCGATCGCCTCGACGTCGTCGCGGCGGCGAGCCTCGAACAGCGGCAGCGCGGCGGCGAAGTCGTCGCCGGTCTCGTCGAGCACCCGGTCGAGCACGACGCAGTCCTCGAACCCGCAGTTGGCGCCCTGCCCGTAGAACGGCACGATCGCGTGGGCGGCGTCGCCGATCAGGGCGACGGGAATGCCCGAGCCGCCCGGCGTCGTCGCCTGCCACGGCCCGCAGCGGACCGTGCCGAGCAGGCCGACCGGGTTGAGCCGGTAGTCGTCGACCAGGTCGGGCATCAGCGGTACCACGTCCGGGTAGACCGCCCGGAAGTGCCGCTCGATCGCGGCCGGGCTGCCCAGCGAGGCGAAGCTCGACGTGCCGCCGTTCGGCCAGAACAGCGTGCAGGTGAACGTCCGGTCGGGATTGGGCAGGGCGATCATCATCGACGTGCCGCGCGGCCAGATGTGCAGCGCGCCCGGGTCGAGGGCGAAGTCGCCGTCCGGGCCCGCCGCGATCGTCAGCTCCTTGTAGCCGTAGTCGAGGAAGTCGACCGACTCGTCCAGCAGCCCCAGGCCGAGCAGCTCGCCGCGCACCGCGCTGCCGGCCCCGTCGGCGCCGATGACGACGTCGGCGCTCGCCCGCACCTCGCCGTCCGGCGTCGCGAACACCAGCGGGTCGAGACCGGTCAGCCGGTGCTCGAAGACGACGCTCACCCCGGGGGTCGCGGCGGCCGCGTCGAGCAGCGCGTTGTTGAGCAGGCCCCGGCTGATCGAGTTGATCGCCCGCTGCCCGTCCAGGCTGTACTGCTGGAAGTCCAGCTCCCCGGCGACCGGGTGGATCATCCGGCCGCGCATCGGCAGCGCGTCGACGAGCACCCGCTGCTCCAGCCCGATGCGGCGCAGCGCGTCGATGCCCCGCTCCGACAGCGCCAGGTTGATCGACCGGCCGCGCTCCGCCGCGGTGGTGCGCGGGTCGGGGCGGCGCTCGTACACGGTCACGGTGTGCCCGCGCCGGGCCAGGAAGCAGGCGAGCAGGCTGCCGGTGAGCCCGGCCCCGATCACGGCGACGTCCGTCATGCGCCCTCCGCTTCGCTCCGGCCGCATGCCTTCAAAACTGAGCCCATGATGCCCGGCCTCCTCCGCTTCGCTCCGGAACCGGTCATGCCCCCACCTCGTGCGCGATCGCGGCGGCGGCCCGCCAGCAGTCGTGGTACGTCGAGTACAGCGGCACCGGCGCGAGCCGCACAATGTCGGGCTCGCGGCTGTCGGTGACCACGCCGTGCCGGTGCCGCAGGCTCTTGCTCAACCCGCCGGCGTCGGCCACGCGCAGCGACAGCTGGCAGCCGCGCCGGGCCGGGTCGCGCGGCGTCACGACGTCGACGCCGATCGGGTCCAGCAGGGACTGCAGGTACGCGGTGAGCCGCTCGCTGCGGGCCCGCAGCGCCGGCATGCCCACCGCGTCGAACAGCTCCAGGGACGTGCGCACCGGGCTCATCGCCAGGATCGGCGGGTTGGACACCTGCCACGCGTCGGCGGTCCGCGGCGGCCGGGACACCGGTGCCATCTCGAACCGGGTCGCCGGCTCGGTGCTCCACCAGCCCTCGAACCGGGGCAGGTCGCCGCCGGTGTGCCGCTCGTGCACGAACGCGCCCGCCACCGCTCCTGGCCCGCTGTTGAGGTACTTGTACGAGCACCACGCGGCGAAGTCGACGCCCCAGTCGTGCAGCCGCAGCGGGACGTTGCCGGCCGCGTGCGCCAGGTCCCACCCGACGACCGCGCCGGCGGCGTGCCCCGCCGCCGTGATCCCCGGGATGTCCATCAGCTCGCCGGTGAGGTAGTTGACCCCGCCCAGCAGGACCAGCGCGATGCGGTCGCCGTGCTCGCGGATCGCCGCCCGCGGGTCGTTCGTGCGCACCACCGTCTGGTCCGGGTCGAGGCCGTGGAAGGCGGCCTGGCTGCGCACCGCGTAGCTGTCCGACGGAAACGCCGTGTCCTCCACGACGATCAGCGTGCGCGCGCCCTGCGGCCGGTAGAACGAGACCATCAGCAGGTGCAGGTTGACGGTCAGCGAGTTCATCACGACCGTCTCGGCCGGCAGCGCGCCGACGAGGCGGGCGGCCGGCTCGCGCAGCAGCTCGTGGTACGGCAGCCAGGGCCGCTCGGCCTCCAGATGCCCCTCGACGCCGAGCCGGGCCCACGCGTCGAGCTCCTGCAGCAGCTCGCCCCGCACGGCGCGGGGCTGCAGGCCGAGCGAGTTGCCGGCCAGGTACGCCGTCTCCGGGTAGTCGCCACCCTCGGCGGGTGGCACGAGGAACAGCTCCCGATGCCCCGGGTCGCCGGCGTCGAGCCGCCGGGCACCATCTTCTGAGAAGTCTTCCATGAGCTCCATCAGATCACCGTCCGGGCCGACCACAGCTCGGCGAAGACGACCCGCGCCATGCTGCGGGTCAGCCAGGCCGCGCCGGAGGAGCCGCCGCTGCCGGGCTTGTTGCCCATGGTCCGCTGGACCGCGGTCAGGTGCTTGTACCGCCAGTCGCCGAACGCCTCCGCGACGTCGGTCAGCGCCTCGCCGAGCACGTAGAGCGGGTTGTCGCCGCGATCGTCGCGGTAGATCTCCACCCAGGCCCGCTCAACCTCCGGCGACGGCTCGTACTCGTGCCTGTGGTCGCGCTCGATGACGTCGGCGGGGATGTCGAAGCCGCGCCGGGCGAGCAGCGCGGTGACGTCGTCCCACACGCTGGGCGCGGCCAGGGCGGCGGTCAGGTCCTGGTACAGGTCGGCCTGCCGCTTGAACGGCCGGATCACCGACTCGCTCTTGAGCCCGAGCAGGAACTCCAGGTGGCGGTACATCGCCGACTGGAAGCCCGACGCCTCGCCGAGCTGCGCGCGGAACCGGTTGAAGTCGGACGGCGTCATCCAGCGCAGCCCGTTCCAGGCGGCGATGAGCCCTTCCAGATGCAGCTTGATGCGCCGCAGCGGGGCGATGGCGCCCCACACGTCGTCCTCACGCAGGAGCCGCTGGGTGTCGCGCAGCTCGTGGCACGCGAGCCCGAACCACAGCTCCATCACCTGGCTGACCATCAGGAACGACATCTCGCCGGGGTCCTTGGTCAGCGGCTGCTGCAGCGAGTGCAGCGTGCTGGCGTGGACGTAAGCGTCGTATGGGACCTGATCGGGAAAGTCGAGAACCGGACCGCTCACACCCCAATCCTGGTACCGCGACCCACCTTCACGAAATAGTCGATCAACGGTCGTTTACGCTGGTCACGTACGGGACGGAAACCGTCTCGCCTGATCGGCTTTTCGAATGGAAGGTCTCCGTGGACGGCATGGACTGGGCGCTGCTGCGCGAACTGCAGGACGACGCCCGGCTTTCCTACTCAGAACTGTCCCGCCGGGTCCACCTCTCACCCCCGGCGGTCGCCGAGCGGGTCCGCCGTCTGGAGACTGCCGGGGTCATCACCGGCTACCACGCGCATGTCGACCTGACCAAGGCCGGCCGGCACGTCGTCGCGCTGATCAGGATGTCGTGCTACGGCCCGCGCTGCGTGCTGCGCGATCCCGAGGTGCTGCAGTGGCCGGAGGTGCTGGAGGTGCACCGCGTGACCGGCGACGCCTGCTCGATCCTGAAGGTCGTGACGGCGTCGATGGAGGACTTCGAGTCCACGATTGATCGTTTGGCCCCGTACGGCCAGCCGTCGAGCACGATGGTCCTGTCGACCCCGCTGCGCTGGCGCCCCCTGTCGCCCCTGTCGCCGGCTGTTGATCAGGGGTCTCGCGGGCCTGAGTGATCCGGGTCAGTTGCTCTCGAGGCGGAAGACCGGGTGGCGTTGCGCCTCGGCGAGCCATGCCGCATCGCTGGAGTCGTCCGTGACGTCGAAGTACCGGGCGGTGATGGGCACCTCGCGCAGGTACTGGCGCAGCACGGGGACCCGCTCGGCGGTGGGCAGCTCGGTGACCCGCAGGGTCTCCCGGCGCCGGCCGCGCTGCAGGGCGACCTGGCCGGCGGCCCGGGCGTTGCGGACCCAGTTGGTGACGCCGTAGGGGGCGACCAGCCAGCGGTGCCGCCCGTCCGTCATCACGTCCACCGGGGTGGAGCGCGGTCTGCCGGTCGTGCGGCCGGTCACCGTGAGAATGTGCCGGTAGTCCTTGCCGAGGCCGAGCCGGACCAGGGCGCTGAACGCGTGGTTGGCCAGCCGGGGTACGGGTTGCGTTGCGGAAGGCATCGGTGGCTCCTCGTGGTCGTCACAGCAGACGTTAGGGATCACCGACAGGTCCGGGCAGGGCCGAAGGACCCCGACGCCCAGGACCGCGCTCATCATCGCGTTGGTGTGTAGGTCGTACCGGTGGCGACGTAGCTTGGCAGGTGAGGACCGCTGTTGCCTCTTGCGCCGAAGGTGCGCAGAAGAGGAGGGTCGTCATGGCCTTCGACAAAGTAAAGGCGTCCGCGAAGCGCGGCCTGGCGTCGGGCCGGGCGCGAGTGGAGCAGACGCGAGCCCAGCGGCAGCGCGCCGGACTGCTGCAGGAACTCGGCGAGGCCTACTACGCCGAACACACCGGCCAGGCGACACACGAGGCCGTGGCCGGCCGGCTCGATGCCCTGGATGACTACGAGCGGACGATTCGCGAACGCCAGTCGGTCCGCCAGGAAACGGGGCGGCAGGCCAGAGACATCATGCACCCGGAAGCCGAGTGCATCGGCGAGGGCGAGACCCTGGTGGCCGCCGCACGGAGAATGCGCGACCTGGGTGTCGGCTCGCTGCCGATCTGCGGCCCGGACGACCGGCTGCACGGCATGATCACCGACCGCGACATCGCGGTGAAGTGCATCGCCGAGGGCCGGAATCCCAGCGAGGTCAAGGCGCGCGACCTCGCCCAGGAGACGCTGATCTGGGTCAACGCCAACGCCGGCGTCGACGAGGTGCTGCGCAAGATGGAGGACCACCAGATCAAGCGGCTGCCGGTCATCGACAACCGCCGCCTGGTCGGCATCATCAGCGAGGCCGACCTGGCCCGCACCCTCGACGAGCACCGGCTCGCCGAGTTCGCCGAGAGGGTCTACGCCGCGCCCTGACCCATGGACGAGCTCTTGAGCAATAGGTAGCGGGTATGTATTCTCGCTATCTATGAAGGAGGTCGTGCTCGCCCTGCTCCACGGCGACGGCGCACACGGGTACGAGGTCAAGCAGACGCTGGACGGGAAGTTCGGGGACCTGCTGCCCGCGTTCAATGCGGGGCAGATCTACACGACCCTGGCCCGGCTGACCCGCGACGAGCTGGTGACGAGCGAGGCGGTCGACGGCGACGCCCGCGGCAAGCGGGTGTATCGGCTCACCGCGGCGGGCCGCGCCACGCTGCACGAGTGGGTGAACCGGCCGGTCTCCGGCATGCGGCTCAAGAGCGAGTTCCTGATGAAGCTCGTGGCGGTGGCGACGGCACGGCTGGCGGACCCGGGCCGGCTCATCGAGGACCAGCGCCTCGAGTACCTGCGGTCGCTGCGTGACCTCGACGGGCTGCTGCAGTCCGCCCGGCACGGCCCGACCGCACAGCTGCTGGTGGAGGGGTCGATCCTGCACCTGCGGGCCGACCTGGAGTGGCTCGATCTGATCGAGTCGCGGCTCGTCGACGAGGGGCGGATCCTGTGATGCCGGTGCTGGCGGCCCGGGCGTTGGCCAAGACGTACCAGTCCGGCGGCGCGCAGGTACGCGCCCTGGACGGGGTCGACCTGACGGTCGAGCGGGGCGAGTTCGTCGCGATCATGGGACCGAGCGGGTGCGGCAAGTCCACGCTGCTCAATCTCCTGGCGGGCTTCGACCGGCCGTCGGCCGGCGAGGTGTGGCTCGGCGAGCAGCGCATCGACGGGCTGAGCGAGGCGGACCTGGCGCGCCTGCGCCGGCGCCGGATCGGCTTCGTCTTCCAGTTCTTCAACCTGTTGCCGGCGCTGTCCGTGGCGGAGAACGTCGAACTGCCGCTGCTGCTGGCCGGGCAGCGCCGGCGGGCCGCGCGGCGGGCCGCGATCGGCCTGCTGACCGAGCTCGGCGTCGAGGAGCGGCGCGACGCGAGCCCCGCCCTGCTGTCCGGCGGGCAGCAGCAGCGGGTGGCGCTGGCCCGCGCGATGGCCAACTCGCCCGACATCGTGCTCGCGGACGAACCGACCGGCAACCTGGACTCCGCAGCGGCGCGGGGCGTGCTCGAACTGCTCGCCGGTGCCCGGCGGCGCGGCCAGACGCTGCTCCTGGTCACGCACGACGCCCGGGTCGCGGCGGCCGCGGACCGGGTGGTCCGGCTGCGCGACGGGCGGATCGTCGCCGACGGCCGGCTGGGGCCGGCCAGGAGCGTGCCGAACCTGGTCGACGTCGGTGGCGACGAATGACACCGACCCTGTTGCGGCTCGCGTTCGCCGGTATCCGCTCCAGGCTGCTCGCGGCCACCCTCACCGTCATGATCACGGCGTCCGCGGCCGGGACGCTGGTCATCGCGCTGGAGGTGCGCGGCAGCGGCGTCGACCCGTGGCAGCGGACGTTCCAGGCCGCGCACGGCGCACACGTGCTCGCGGTCGTCCCGTCGCCGGTCGACGCGCAGACGATCGCGGAGCTGCCCGGCGTCGCCGAGCGCGACGACGCGGTGCCCAGCGCCGTCGGGACCGCCACGATCGGCGGCCACAGCGAAGCGCTGGAGTTCGCCGGGCTGGCCGGCCGACCCAGGATCAATGCCCCCGTCCGTACCGAGGGCACGGCGCAGCCGGGCTCCGGCGTCGTGCTCGAACGCAGCCTCGCCAACGCCCTGCATGTCGCGGTCGGCAGCCTGATCGAGGTGCCGACGCCGACCGGCGCCGTGCGCCTGCCGGTCGTCGGCACCGCCGTCTCGCCGAGCCAGCCGCGGTACCCCAGGCGCAACCCCGGCCTCGGCTGGGTCAGCCGGGACACCCTGCAGCGGATCCAGCCCGACCAGAGCCGCTGGCAGTGGACGCAACCGGTGCGGCTGACCGATCCCGCGGCGGCGCCGCAGCTGCGCGACACCGCGATGACCGCGGTCGCGACAGCCGCCGCCGTCTCGTGGCAGGACCAGCGCGACGAGGCCCTCCTCGACAGCCAGCCCATCACCGTCGTCCTGGGGATGTTCACCGTCCTGCTGCTGACCGTGGTCTTCGCCGTCATCGGCATCCTCACCGCGGCGCGGGTCAGCGCCCAGTACCGCGACATCGGGCTCCTCAAGGCCATCGGCCTCACCCCGCGTCAGGTCAGCGCGGTGTTCCTGCTCGAGGCGGCCGTGCTCGGGCTCGCCGCGGTCGCCATCGGGTTCCCGGTGGGCGCCGCCCTGGCGCCACGCCTGGCCGCGCCCAGCGCACAGACCCTCGTCAGCTCCCCGGGCATCGCGATCCAGCCGTGGCACGCCCTGCTGGCCAGCGGCGTCGTCCTGCCGGTCCTGCTGCTGAGCGCCTTCCTGGCCGTGCGGCGAACGACCAGGTCCACCACCCTCAACGCGATCCGCGCCGGCGCCCCCGCACCCGTCCCGACCGGATGGCTGGCGCGTGCCGTCACCCGCGTCGGCCTTCCGCTGCCGGCCACCCTTGGGCTGAAGGACCTGATCGCCCGCCGCCGGCGGACGCTCTGGACCGCCACCGCGGTCGCGGTCGCCGGCGCGGTCATCGTCGCCACGCTGCAGATGCGGGCCGCGGTGCGGATTCCCGTGGTCGGCACCGTCAGCGACGTGCCCGCCGAACTGACCACGCTCGTCTACAGCCTCGACGCCGTCCTGGTCGTCATCGCGGCGACCGCGCTGGTGGCGGTGATGGTGCTGTCGGTCCGCGAACGGATCCGTGACCTCGGCGTGCTCAAGGCCATCGGACTGACGCCCGCGCAGCTCACCGCGGGCCTGGTCAGCGCCCAGGGGCTCCTGGCGACGGGCGCGGCACTGCTGTCGATACCGCTCGGGACCGGGCTGTACCTCGCCGTGCTGAGCCTCACCAGCGGCACCGTGGACGGCGCCGTCCTCGCACCGTGGTGGCAGGTCGCCCTCGTGCCGGTCGGGGTCGCGGCGGCCGTGGCGGTCACGACCGGCCCGCCGGCCCGGCTCGCCGCCCAGATCCCCGTCACCGAGGCCGTCCGCTACGAGTGACCCGGCCGCCCCGCGGCGAGGCGAAGGCCGGGCGTCGGCGATGCTGTGGGCGTGGAGTACGTGTCCAGAGTGCCGCGACCGCCGCTGGACGGGCTGATCGACGACCTCTACTACCTGGCGGGCACGCCGCCGTACGCCCGGCTGACGCTGCCGCCATCGCCGGCGGCATTGCTCATCGTCAACCTCGGGGCGCCGTTCCACATCCGCGGCGGCACCGACATCGAGACGGCCGAATACGCCGACGGCTGCGTGATCACCACGCCCACCCGCGCGTGGGACTTCGGCTACCCACTCCCGACGCGGTCCGTCGGCGTGCACTTCAAGCCGTGGGGGCTGGCGCCCTTCCTGCCGATGCCCGCGGCCGAGCTGTGCGACCGGCCGGTGACGGTGGAGCAGGTCTGGGGCCGGCTCGCCACTGCTGAGCTGCGCGACCGGCTGGCCACGGCGGACGGACCGGACGAGATGCTGACGCTGCTCGAAGCGGAACTCATGCGACGGCTGTGCGAGACACCCGGCCTGGCGCTGGTCCGTCACACGAGCGGCGTCATCGCGGCGACCAACGGGGCGGTGCCGGTCGGCGACCTGAGCGAGGCAGCCGGCGTCAGCACCACGCATCTGGCACAGCGGTTCAAGGACCTCATCGGCGTCACGCCGAAGCGACTGGCCCGCTCCCACCGCTTCGCCGCCACCGTGCTCGCGATCAACCCCGCCGAACCGATCGACTGGGGCGAGCTCGCCGTTGGCGCAGGCTACTTCGACCAGGCCCACTTCGGCCACGAGTTCCGGGAGTTCACCGGGCTCACGCCGACCCGGTACATCGAGGTCCGGCGGCGGTTCCTGCGCGAACATCCCGGCCACACGCTGGACAACTGGCCGCTGCCGGCCGATTGATTTCTTACAAGAGCTTCAGCTCACGACACGCTACTTTGGGGTGCCGCAACGTAGAGGAGAGCCCCGTGGGAAAAGTAGTCATGTACAGCTCGGTATCGATAGACGGCTTTGTCGCGGACGAGCATGACCAGCCCGGACCGCTGTTCGACTGGTTACTCAGCGGTGACGTCCCGTTGGACGAGAGCGGCGTCCTGAAAGTGTCGCAGACGTCCTACGACCACGTCCGGCCGTACTGGGACCAGATCGGGGTGACCGTCGCCGGCCGCCACGTCTTCGACATAACGGACGGCTGGGACGGAAAGCCTCCGAGCGGGATCGACCACGTGGTCGTCGTGACGCACCGGCCGGCGCCCCAGGGCTGGGACCCCGAGGCGCCGTTCCACTTCGTCGACGGCGTCGAGGCAGCCATAGCCAAGGCGCAGGAGCTTGCGGGTGACCGCATTGTCGAGGTCGCCGCCGGCGACGTCGGTGGCCAGGTGCTTGCCGCGGGCCTGATCGACGAGGTGCGCATGGACGTCGTACCCGTCGTGTTCGGGTCCGGCAAGCGCTACTTCGGGTCGGTCCAGGCGCAGCACCTGTTGGAGGATCCTGACGTGGTGATTCAGGGCAACCGGGTGCTTCACCTGCGCTACCGGGTGCGCCGTTGACCGATCTACCAGTCCGGTCTACCAGTCCGGCGTCCAGCGCCCGGTGACCAGGTCGCTCCACAGCCGCCGCAGCGCCAGGCTGTTGCGGTCGGCCCGCGCGTGCGCGTTGAGGTGCGGCGCGAGCGGGAACCGCGCCGGCAGCAACTCCAGCAGTTCCCGGTCCTCGTCCTCGACCTTGACGTCGAACTCGACGATGTCGGCGGCCGGCCGGTCCTGCTCCGCATCGGTCCGCAAGACGATCTGCGACAGCGCACAATGCTCGTCGTCGACCGGCGTGATGGCCTTCACCATGAGATGCCGCAGCCCGTCCGGATACGTGATGTGAATGTGCCCGAGAAACGGCACGTACAGTTTCGACACCGTCGTGCGGACCGTCGCCCCGACCTGCCCGGGCCGCGACTCGACCGGCACCACACCGGCGGTCGACAACCCGTACCGCTCCCGCCGCACGACCGTGTCGGTCAGCTCCGGCCGGTCCGGATTGCCGAACGTGTTGCGGTGCACGAAGGCGACGTGCCCGGGATCGAAATTGTTCTCCAGCAGGTGCATCGCGGTACACGAGAAATGCCACTGGTACTCCGGGATGACGCGCCATTGCGGGTCGTCGAACTCGGGCAGCGGCGGAATGCCGACAAGCGGGCTGTCGTCCAGACAGACCCACACCAGTCCGTACATTTCCTGGCTCCGCACCATCGTGAGGGCGCTTTTCGTCGGATGCGGGGCGTCGGGGAACTGCGGAATGCGTTTCGTGCGCCCGGCACCGTCCCATTCCCAGCCGTGGTACGGGCAGACGAGGTGACAGTCGCGGATCCAGCCCCGGGACAGTGGCGCGTCGCGGTGCGCGCAGATGTCGTGGGCGACACTCACCGGGGCCTGTGGCCCCGGGCGCCACAGCACCAGCCGCGTGCCGAGCACGGTGCGGGCGACCGGTGTGTCGGTGACGTCGTGAGCGAAACCGGCCACGTACCAGAAGCGACGCAGCACGGGGTGTTCGGAGATGACCAGATAGTCGGGGGCCGTCATCGACAACGTCCTCAATCGGCGCCGCGGAGGCGGGCACCACCCGCCGGCTGCCCGCGAAGCCTCACCCGCCATGCAACCCCGGCGCTGTTGCGCCGTCGTTACCGTGCCGTGTCCGGACCGTATGGCGGTATGCGGTGTGACACGGGAACGGTTGATCCGCCGCGTCGCAGAAATGTATGATGATCGTACAATCTGCAGAGGAGGCGACGCCATGGTGTTGACCGCTGTCGTGACCGGTGCCGCCCGGGGTATCGGTCGCTGCGTCGTGGTGCGGCTGCGGGCCGCCGGCTACCGCGTGGTCGCCGTCGACGTCTCGCCCGCGGTATCGGACCTGGCCGAGGACGGCTGGGTGCTGCCGATGGCCGCCGACGTCACGGCCGACGCGACGCCGGATGCCGTGGTCGGCCGGGCGGTGACCGAGTTCGGCCGGCTCGACCTACTGGTGAACAACGCCGGACGGTTCCTGCGCCGGCCGACCCTGGAGACGACCGACGACGACTTCGACGCGCTGTTCGCCGTCAACGTGCGGCCGGTGTTCCGGTTCACCCGCGCCGCCCTGCCGAAGCTGGTCGAGACCCGCGGCTGCGTCGTCAACACCGCCTCGATCTCGGGGCTCGTCGGGATCGCGAACCAGAGTGCCTACGCGATGACCAAGGGCGCGGTCGTGCAGCTGACCCGGCAGCTCGCGATCGAGTGGGCCGGCGCCGGCGTGCGGGTCAACGCCGTGGCGCCGGGAGCGGTGGACACCGAGTTCATGGCCGAGGCCCGCAAGGCCGATCCAGACCCCGCGGCGAGCCTGGCGGTCACCCTGGCGAACCACCCGATCGGGCGCATGTCGACGCCCGACGAGGTGGCCCGCGCGATCGTCTTCCTGGCCTCGCCGCAGTCGGCCGGCATCACCGGCACGATCCTGAGCGTGGACGGCGGCTACATCGCCCGCTGAACGGCCACCCCGGCGTTCTCCATCTCCTCGACGAGGATCGGTGCGGTCGCGGTGACCCCGTGGATGCCGAGCACCGAGGCGATCTCCATGACCTCCAGGATCTCCTGGGGGGTGGCGCCGTACCCGAGGGCGTTCTCGATGTGCAGCTTGAGCCCCTTCGCGTACAGGTGCGTGGCCGCCGTGTCGAACGCGATGTAGACGAACTCCTTGACCTTGGGTTCGAGGGTGCCGGAGCGCCACGGTACCGAGGAGAAATCGGTGTATGCCGCGAACATCTCCGGATCGAGTTCGAGCATCTCGTCCCAGAACGCGTGCCAGTAGCCGCGGGTGCGGGTGAACTCCGCCTTCAGCTGCTCCTGGGCCTCGGTCAGCGGCGCCGGGCCGGTCCGCAGCCCGCGCTCCCGCAGCACCTCGACGAGGATCGGCACGCCGACGTTCATGGCGTGGATGCCCAGGGTCGCCGCGAGCTCGAGGACCTCCATGATCTCCTGCGGGGTGGCGCCCAGCTTGAGCGCGGCCCGGATGTGCTGGCGCACGCCCGGCAGGTACATGTGGGTGGCGTTCGCGTCGACGGCGATGTAGACGAACTCCTTGACCTTGTCGTCGAGGTGGTTCTTGCGCCACGGTACGGCGGAGAGGTCGAGGTACGCCTTGAGGAACTCGGCGTCCAGCTGGAGCATGGCCTCCCAGGTGTCGCTCCACGTGCCGCGGACCCGGATGAACTCCAGCTTGATTGCTTCCTGACGTTCGGTCAGCGCCATCGGGTCAGTCCTCTCGCAGCCAGGTGACGATCTCGGTGTGGTCGGCGGAGTCCTCCAGCGCCTCGGCAGCCCGCGCCCACAGGTCGGTGGCGGCGTGGCCGAGGGGGTCGGGCGCGCCGACCTGGTCGGCCAGGCCGGTGGCGATGCGCATGTCCTTGAGCATCAGCCGCAGCCCGAAGCCGGAGTCGAAGGTGCCGGGGAGGATGAAGTTGGGCCACTTGTTCTCGGTCGATCCGCTGCGGCCGCTGGAGCTGTTGAAGATCGACAGCATGGTCCGCGGGTCGAGGCCGAAGCGTTCGCCGGCCACCATCGCCTCGCAGGTGACCAGCAGGTGGGTCGCGGACAGCAGGTTGTTCAGCGCCTTGACGGCGTGGCCGCTGCCGACCGCGCCGGCCCGCGTGGTGGTGCCCAGGTGGGCCAGGACCGGTTCGACCCGGCGCAGGTCGGCGAGCTCGCCGCCGGTCATGATGGTCAGCTTGCCGGTCCTGGCGCGGGCCACCCCGCCGGAGACCGGGGCGTCGACCAGCGTCACGCCGCGCTGCGCCAGCTCGGCGGCGAGCGCCCGGGTCCGCAGGGGCTCCGACGAGCTCATGTCGACGACGATCGCGCCGGGCCGCGCCACGAACCGTTCGTCGCGGACCGTCGCCTCCACGACGGCGGAGCTGGGCAGCATCAGCACGATCACGGCCGCCTCGCCGACCGCGTCGGCCAGGTCCCGGGCGGCCACTCCCCCGGCGTCGGCCAGCGCCTGCCGCGCGCCGGCGGCCAGGTCGAAGCCCCGGACCCGGTAGCCGGCCCGGGCCAGCCGGGCCGACATGGGACCGCCCATGTTGCCCAGCCCGACGAACGCGACCGTCTCAGGCATCGTCGGCGACCTCCTCCGCCCAATGGGTGGTACCGAGCGAGATCGCGGTGTGCGTCATGAACGAGTCGGGTGCGGCGCCGTGCCAGTGGCGCTCGCCGGGCGGCACCCACACGGTGTCGCCGGCCCGGATGACCTGCGGCTGCTCGCCTGCGGTGCAGATCAGCCCGCGGCCGGCGAGCACCTGCAGGATCTGGCCGTGCTCGTGGTGATGCCAGAAGGTGCGCGCCCCGGGGGCGAAGAACACGGTGGTGATGGTCGTCGCGTCGGTGGCCGGCAGGACCGGGTCGAACCAGGCCTCGCCGGTGACGGTGGCGCTGCGCTGCTCGGACGGGATCCGCTCGGCGCGGCCGGGCACGATTCTCATGCGGCGGGCTCCTCTCCGGTGTGCAGCCGCACACCGCCGGACAGATCGCCGATGGCGTCGACGACGGTGTTGCTGATCTCGTCGGCGTAGCCGAGCGCACGGGCCAGCCCGAAGCTGGCCAGCGGGCCGGACGAGTTGGGGCTGGCCACCCCGAGCCGGGCCACGAGCTCGACGTAGAGCTGCACGTCCTTGAGCATCAGCGTGTTGGTGAGGCCACCCTTGAGGTAGTCGCCGTGGATGATCTTCGGGAAGCGGTGCAGGGTGGCGAAGTTGACGCCCGAGCCGGCGTTGAGCACGGCGAGCAGGGTCTCCAGGTCCAGGCCGGCCTTCTTGCCGGCGACCATCACCTCGGCGGTGGCCGACAAGGCGATCGCGTTGAGGAAGTTGTTCAGCAGCTTGGCCGTGTGGCCGGCGCCGCTCGGCCCGCAGTGGAAGATGTGGGCGGAGAACAGCTCCAGGGCCGGGCGGGCCCGGTCGAGCACGGCCGCGTCACCGCCGACCATCAGGGTCAGCGCCGCCTTCTCCGCCGCGGCGGCGCCGCCGGAGATGCCGGCGTCGAGGTACGCCGCCCCGCGCTCGGCGAGCAGCCGGTGCAGGCGGGTGGTCGAGTCCGGCGCGGCGGTGGACAGGTCGACGACGATCTGTCCCGGGCGCGCGTGCGCGAGCACCCCGTCGTCGCCGAGGACGACCGCCTCGACGACGCGACTGTCCGGCAGCGACAGCAGCACCAGGTCGCTGTGCCCGGCCACCTCGCCGACCGATCCGGCGGGCCGCGCACCGGCGGCGGTGACGTGCTCCGGGCGCAGGTCGTAGCCGAGCACGTCGTGCCCGGCCCGCACGATGCAGGCGGCGATGCGGCCGCCCATGTTGCCGAGTCCGGCGAAGCCGATCCTCATCGGGGCTCATCTCCGATCGTGGCCGCGAGGCCCGCCAGGGCTCCGGTGACCGGGGTGAACCGGGCGAGCGTGTCCGGGTCGTGGCCGGGGACGAGGTGGTGTACCTCGCCGGCCCCCAGCATGGAGCGGATGCGCTCGAAACCGGCGTACATGTCGACCAGGTTGGCCACCTGCGTGAACGGCATGCTGCGCTCGTACTCCTCGTAGTAGTGCACGGCGTCGGAGGCGAGCAGGACGACGCCGTCGGTGGTGTTCACGGTGACGACGCTCTGTCCCGGCGTGTGCCCGCCGACCCGGATGACCCGCACGCCCGGGGCCAGGTCCACCTCGTCGGCGAAGGTCCGCAGCCGCGACTGCCGGTCCGCCCGCCGTAGGTGGTCGAGCTCCAGGTCCTCGACGGAGTGGTGCAGCAGCACCCGGTCCGCGTACGGGCCGGTCCAGAACTCGTACTCGGCGGCGGCGATGGTCAGCGGCGAGGCGGGGAACAGCTCGACGTTGCCGATGTGGTCGTAGTGGGCGTGCGTGATGACGACGGGCGGTCCGGCGTTCCGGTCCACCCCGAGCGCGTCGAACGCGGCGGCCGGATCGACCAGCGTGGTGCGCCGGCGGCGGGCGCCGCCGGCCGCGGAGAACCCGGTGTCCACGACGATGGTGCGCTCGGGGTTGCGGATGAGCCAGAAGAAGTAGTCCATCCCGATCGGGCCGTCGGGCTCGTCGTAGAGGTGGTGGTTGAGGTAGACGTCGCTGCGGACCGTCCGGCGGGTGCCGTACTTGACGATCGTGACCTGATATCGGTCGGGTGGGGCCGCGGTCATGGCAGCAGCAGCTGCCCGGCGTTCGTCCCGACCAGCCGCAGGATGTCCGCCTCGGCGATGCCGGCGTCCAGCAGCCCGCGCACGGCCCGGCGGTACAGGGTCACCGGCAGCGGGTTGTTCTTCTGGCCGGAGTCCGAGGACAGCACGGTCTGCCCGACGCCGACCTCCTTGATGAACGTCAGCAGCTCGTCGAGGTCCCGCCGGCGCTCCGGGCGCCCGAAGTACATGATGATGCAGTGCTCGATGGTGACGCCCTGCCGGGCCCAGGCCACCGC
This sequence comes from Dactylosporangium sp. NPDC005572, assembly GCF_040605515.1. NCBI lineage: Bacteria > Bacillati > Actinomycetota > Actinomycetes > Micromonosporales > Micromonosporaceae > Dactylosporangium > Dactylosporangium sp. NPDC005572. The sequence goes on from NZ_JBEXCY010000107.1 coordinate 20,701, forward strand.
CTGGTCGACGGAGGCGCCGACCACGAAGCAGGGGTGGTTCACCAGGATCCGCCGGACGCCCGCCTCCAGCGCGGCGTCGATGAGCGCCTGCGACTCGGTGACGCCGAGGTGGCCGCAGGTCAGCACGGCGTCCTCGGCGGCGATCACCGACAGGATGTCGTGGACCTCGGGCAGCACCGCGCCCCGCTCGTCGAGGATCGAGATGATCTCGTTGGGACGCAGGTCGACCTCGGGCGTGGGGAAGCCGGTGTCGTGGTGCTCATGGTGGTGGACGTGGGCGGCCGAGGACAGCGTGGGGAACCAGACCATCCGGCCGCCCATCCGCAGGGCGAGCTCGACCGCGTACGGGTTGAGGCCGCCGACGGTCCGGTTGAGCGCGATCCCGCCGTACACCTCGGTCGACAGGTCGGCCAGCCCGGCGGCCCGCAGCGCCAGGATGTCGGTGACCATGCTGTGGTGGTGGGACTTCGCGACGATCGCGCGGAACCCGGCCCCGGCCGCGTCCCGGGCCGCGTCCAGGATGCTCATCCGCCGCGGGAAGGGGCTCGGCCCGGGGTGCTGGTGGAGGTCCACCGCCCCGACGAGGAGCGCGTCGGCCTCCGCGTCGGGGATCTTCCGGTCCTCGTCGGCGTCGGGGTTGAACGCGTAGTCGACTGTCATCATGCTGATTTCCTCCCGATTTCCCGCTCGGACATCACTCGGACACCAGGACCTGGTTCTCGGGTCGCCAGTGGGCCACCACCCGGGCGCCGGGATCGACGCCCGCCGCGGCGCCGACCGGCAGCACCGCACAGCCGACGGTGTCGTCGTCGAAGGCCAGTTCGAGGCGGTGATACGTGCCGTAGAAGGAGACGTCGGTGATCGTTGCCGGTGCGGTGTTGCTGCCGGTCGGCACAGACGCCTCGTCGAGGGCGATGTTCATGCGCTCCGGCCGCACGACGAGGGCCTGTTCCCCGCCGGTTGCCGGGCCGCGGACCGTCCACTTGCGACCGTGCCACTCGTAGACGTCCGCCGTGTGCCGGCCGGCGAAGACGTTGGACTCGCCGAGGAACCGTGCGACGAAGCGGGTCGTGGGCCGGTGGTACAGCTCGGCCGGGCTGCCGACCGCGACGATCCGGCCGCGGTCGAAGATCGCGATCCGGTCCGACAGGGTCATCGCCTCGTCCTGGTCGTGCGTGACGAACACGAACGTCAGCCCCAGCTCGTCGTGCAGGCGCTTGATCTCGCGCTGCAGCGACTGGCGCAGCTTGCGGTCGAGCGCGCTGAGCGGCTCGTCGAGCAGCAGCACGCTGGGCGAGAAGACCACGGCGCGGGCCAGCGCGACCCGCTGCTGCTGCCCGCCGGACAGCTCGTGCGGCCGGCGGTGATCCATGCCGCCCAGGTCCACCAGGTCCAGGGCCTCACCGACGCGCCGCGCCGTCTCGGCGGCCGGCACCTTGCGCTCACGCAGCGGGAAGGCCACGTTCTGCGCCACCGTCAGGTGCGGGAACAGCGCGTAGTTCTGGAACACCATGCCGAAGTTGCGCTTGTGGGCCGGCGTGCGCGAGATGTCGCGGCCGTTGAGCCGGATGCTGCCCGAGGTCGGCTCGGTGAAGCCGACGATCATGTTGAGCGTGGTGGTCTTCCCCGAGCCGCTGGGCCCCAGCAGGGTGATGAACTCGCCCGGCTGGATGTCGAGGGTGACGTGGTCCACGGCCGGCGGCTCGGCGGTGCCGTACCGCTTGCAGAGGTCCACCAGCTCGACCCGGCCGCCACCGGCGCGCGTCGCCGGGGTCTGCGGGACCGTCCGCTGGTCCGTCGGAGTGCTCATCTCTTACCTCTCTTTCCGCGCCGGGCGCCGGCCAGCTGTGCGACCAGGATCGGCACGCTGACCAGGACGACCATCACGCTCGACGCGGCGGAGATGGTCGGGTCGATCTGGACGGTGACGCTGTTGTACATCTGCACCGGCAGGGTGATCGCGCCGGGCGCCTGCAGGAACAGCGCGATGACGACCTCGTCGAGCGAGGTCACGAACGCCAGGACGGCGCCGGACAGGACGCCGGGCAGCACGAGCGGGAAGGTCACCCGCCGGAACGCCGACATCGGGCTCGCGCCGAGGCTCGCCGCGACGCCGGGCAGCCGGCTGTCCATGCCCTGCAGCCGTGCGCTCACCGCGATCACCACGAACGGCAGGGCCATCACGGTGTGGGCCAGGATGATGCCGATGAGGGTGCCGTTGAGGCTCAGCCGCAGGAACGCGGCGAAGACCACCAGGGCGACCAGGATGTGCGGGACGATCATCGGCGAGAGCAGGAAGCCGTTGACCACCCCGCGCCACCGCGGCCGCAGCCGCGTGAGGCCGAACGCGGCCGTGGTGCCCAGCACGGTCGCGATCAGCGCGGTGAAGATGCCGACCTGCAGGGTGTTGAGGATCGCCGCGGTCCACTCCGGCGAGGTGAACAGCCGCTCGTACCAGCGCGTCGACCAGCCGGCGGGCGGGAACTGGAAGGTCTGGGCCGACGAGAAGCTCATCGGGATCACCACCAGGGTGGGTACCGTCAGCAGGATCGCGACGACGGTGGTGTGCACCCGCAGCCAGGGCCGCACGGTCGCCGAGCGGTCCGCGGTGGAGCCGGCGCGCGCCGGCTGGCCACCGGCCACGGCGACCGCGGCGTTCTGCCCGGCCAGCCGGCGGCTGAGGCCGAGCACGACGAGCGTGACGGCGAGCAGGAACACGCCCATCGCCCCGGCGCCGCCGAAGTCGAGCAGCTCCTTGGTGCGCACGTTGATCACCTGGGCGATCATCGCGTTGCGGGTGGAGCCCAGCAGTGCCGGCGTGATGTAGAAGCCCAGCGCCAGCACGAAGACCAGGGACATGCCGGCGATGACCCCGGGGGCGGACAGCGGCAGGTAGATGCGGCGGAAGGCGCGCATGCGGGGTGCGCCGAGGCTCTGGCCGGCTGCCACCAGCCGGCCGTCGATCTGTTCCATGGAGCTGTACATCGGCAGCACGAGGAACGGCAGGAGCACCTGGGTCATCGAGATGCCGACGGCCAGCGTGGTGCCCAGCAGCGTGACGTCGCCGAGCCCGAACGGGCGCAGGAGCCCCTGGATCACGCCGCCGTCCTGCATCAGGACCAGCCAGGCGAAGTTGCGGGCCAGCATGCTCGTCCAGAACGGCACGAGCACGATGGTCACCAGCAGCGCCCGCATGGTCGGCCCGACCAGCGTCATCGCGTAGGCGTACGGGTAGGCCAGCACCGCCCCGACGACCGAGACGACCAGCGCGACGAGCAGAGTCCGGCCCAGCACCCGCAGCGTGTAGCCGTCGGTGAACAGCGAGGCGTAGTTGCCCAGACCGGTGGTCGGCTCGGTGAAGCTGTCCTCGACGACGCTCAGCAGGGGCAGGACGAACAGGAGGACCAGGGCGACCAGCGACGGCAGCAGGAGCAGCCATCCCCTGCCGCGCACCCGGCCGCGTCGGGCCGGCGCGAGGCGCCCGGTGACGGGCGCCTCGGCCGTGGCGGTCGACGCTGCCATCGTCAGCCGACCTTCCAGCTCGTCCAGCGCTTGGTCAGCGCGTCGGTGTTGGCGATCCACCACTGCTTGTCCTGCTCGATGGTGGTGCCGCGGTCGGGGAGGAAGGCGTTGAACGTCTTCTGCTGATCGGTGTACCCGATCGAGTTGAGGTCGATGTCGGCCCGGGCGGGCGCGGTGCCGGTCAGCTTCGCGTACGCGGCCGCCTGCGCGGGCTCGGTGACGAAGGCGAGCATCTGCTGGGCGAGCTGCTTGTGCGGGGCGCCCTTGGGAATCACCAGGACGCCGATGTCGGTGGTGTTGAAGTCCCAGACCGGGACGAGCTTGGCGCCGCTCTGCGCCGAGACGATCGTCCGCGCGGTCACCGTGAGGACCATGCTGGCCTGCTTGTCCACCATCATCTGCTGGATCGCGCCGTAGCTGGGTGCGAAGACCAGCGAGCTCTTGATCGTGTCGATCTTCTTGAATGCCCGGTCGACGTCGAGCGGGTAGACCTGCTCGGGCGGTACCCCGTCGGCGACGAGCGCGGCTTCGAGCAGGCCCGCCTTCGGGTAGTCGTAGACGACCCGCTTGCCCGGGAACCGCTTCACGTCGAAGAAGTCCGCGATCTTGCTCGGCTTCTCACCCGGGAACATGTCGGCGTTGTAGCTGAAGATGTTGGCGTACCGGTAGGTCGGCACGAAGCAGTCGCCGGTCGTGCCCTTCGGGAACCGGCTGCGGTCGAGGGCGGGGTCGTCCAGCTTCTCGAACAGCTCACCGCAGTAGGCGCCGGCGTAGATCCAGCTCATGTTGGCCAGGTCCCAGATGGTCTTGCCGGCGGTGACCATCGTGCGCACCTGGGCCTGCTCGGCCGGGCTGATGTTGACGAACGTGGTGCCCGTCTTGGCGGTGAACGGCTCCTGCAGGGCCTTCTTCTCGTCCTCCTGGAACTGGCCGCCGGTGCTGGCCCAGGTCAGCGTCGGCTTGCCGGGATCGCCGGTGTCGCCGCCGCCGACGCCACAGGCCGACAGCAGCAGGACGCAGGCAGTCATGGCAGTGAACGTGCGTAATGTCTTCATATCTATCGCCATTTCTCGGCGGTGAATCACGGTGGATGGGGGGACGGCGACTACCCGTCAGAGCCGCCCGGTGGGCCCGCTCCGGCGGGGGCCGGAGCGCTCGGCGATGGTCACGGGGTGACCATCCGCTGGCTGATCGTTTCGGCGCCCGACAACAGAGCTCGTGCCACCGGGCTGTCGGTTTCCTCGGGAACGAATTGCGCGATGTCGACGGCCGCGAGCGTCGCGACGACGCGGCCGGCCGGGTCTCTGATCGGGGTCGCCACGGCGCTCACGCCGTCGCGGGGGCTCTTGCGGAAAGCGATTCCCGTCCGTCGTACCTCGTCCAGCTCCGCTTCGGTCGCGTTGACCGGGGGTGCCACGTCGCGGAACCGGTAGTAGGACTCGCTCTGGAAGGCCCAGAACACGAGGGTCTGTGCGGCGTTCGGCCCGAGATGGCTGCCGACCGCGATCGACACGTGGGCCGTGCGGCTGCTGTCCTCGCGGACCTGGGCCACCACGGGGCAGGTGCCGTTCCAGACGCTGAGCACGATGGTGTGCCGCACGCGCGCGCTGATGTCCTCCATCACCGGGCCGGCCAGGTCGAGGACCCCCAGCCGGGACAGGGCCATCGTGCCCAGCTCGGCGAGGAGCACGCCGAACTCGTAGTGGTTGCGGTCCCGGCGCTGCAGGAGGCCGTGGTTCTCCATCGAGGCCAGGTACCGGTGGGCGGTGGACTTGCCGACGCCGAGCTCCTCGGCCGCCGACACCAGGTCGATGGTCTCGTTGCCGGCGAGCAGGCGCAGCAGCTGGACGACGCGGGCCACCACCTGGAGGTCGCCGCTGGCGATCTCCAGGCCGTCGGTCGCGGGACGCGGAGCCCGTGACGTGCCGGTCATGCGTGCCTCCCGTGCGGTCGGGCTGCGTCCCGCATTGCGGGGTGGCCATCCGTCTATCCGGTACGGAGCAATGTAGGTGATCCATCCCGGACGCTGTCAAGAGCCGACCAGATTTCCGTCGGGCTTCCTGGACGTTACATCTCGCGGTGGACGTCATTGTATGATTGACATACAATCTTCGGTAGTGTCGATCATGCCAAAACGGAGGTGCACATGCGCGGACTCGCGGGCAAGGTCGCTGTGGTGACCGGCGCGTCAGGCGGTATCGGCGCGGCCACCGCGCGGCGGCTGGCCGACGAGGGCGCGCACGTCGTCGCGGTCGACCTGGACGAGGACGGCCTGCGCGGCGTCACCTCGAAGCTGCCGGGCGAGGCGATCTGGGTCCGCGCCGACGTGTCCACGGAGGACGGTGTGGCGGCGTACCTCGACGCCGCGGTCGACCGGTTCGGCCGCGTCGACCTGCACCACCTCAACGCCGGCATCGCCGGATCGTTCGCCACGCTGCCCGAGCTGACGGTGGCCGAGTTCGACCGGGTGATGGCGGTGAACGTCCGCGGCGTCTTCCTGGGCGTGCGGGCCGCCTTCCGCCGGTACGCCGCGCAGGGCGGGGCCGGCAGCATCGTGATCACCGGCTCGATCGGCAGCCTGCGCGGCAGCGCGGACCTGCTGGCCTACCAGACCTCCAAGCACGCGGTGCTCGGCATCCTGCGCGGCGCCGCCATGTACGGCGGGCCGCTGGGCGTCCGGGTCAACGCGGTGGCCCCGGGCATCGTGCCCACGGAGCTGTTCGCCGCGACGCCGGACGTCGCCGGCGGCCGCGACGACATGACCCGCCGGGCGAGCAGCACGCCGCTGCGCCGCGCCGGCACCGGCGACGACGTGGCCGGCGTGGTGGCCTTCCTGCTCAGCGACGACGCCGCCTACATGACCGGTGAGGTGGTCTCGGTCGACGGCGGCGCCAGCATCGTGAGCACCGTGCGGCCCTCGGGCGGCGCCGGTGCCTGGGACTTCGAGGCGTACGACCGCGCGCTCTACGGCATCGGCTGACCGGCCCCGTCAGGTGACCGGCAGGGGGGCGACCGCCTCGATGTCGGTGTGCACGTCCACGACGACCGGGCGGCCCGCGGACAGCGCCCGGTCGAGCGCCCCCGCCAGGTCTCCCGGCCGGTCCACCCGGATGCCCAGCGCGCCCATCTCCTCGGCGATCCGGGCGAAGTCCACGTCGCGGTAGGTCCACAGCTCCCGGGACTTCTCGGTACCCTGGCCGCCGTAGGCCCGGTCGAAGCCGCGCTTGCTCTGGTTGCCGCCGTGGTTGTTGTTCACCACGGTCACGAGGCCGACGTTGCGGCGCACCGCGGTCTCGATCTCGCCGAGGTGGTAATACAGTCCGGCGTCGCCGGTGAAGACCACCACCGGCCGGTCCGGTGCGGCGCACTTGGCGCCCACGCCAGCGCAGAACGCCCACCCCAGATGGCCGGCGCTGCGCAGGTAGCTCTGCCGCGGCGAGGTCACGTCGTGGAACTGGGCCATCCACATCCCCGCGTGTCCGGTGTCGACCACCAGTACCGCGTCGCCGGGCAGGGCGGCCGTCAGCTCGCCCGCGATGCGCTCCGGCCGGATCGGTACCGCGTCGCTGGTGAGCACCTCGCGGTAGCGCGCCCGCCAGGTAGCCCGCAGCGCGTCCACCTCGGCCAGCCAGGCCGCACGGTCCGGCTGGCGGTGCCGGGGAGCCAGGGCGAGCATCCGGGCGAGGGCCGCCTTCGCGTCGGCGGCGATCGACGCCCGCAGCGGGTAGTTGCGTCCGAGGCGCGCCGGCTCGATGTCGATCTGGACCGCCGCGGTACCCTCCGGCGGCACGGCCCAGAAGTGCGTCGTCATGCTGCCCGCGCTGGTGCCGATGAAGCACACCAGGTCGGCGCGGGCGACCGCCTGGTTCGCGCACTCCCGGGAGTAGGTGCCGGCCACCCCGGCGGACAGCGGGTGCGTGCCGGGGATGGTGTCCTTGCCGTTGGCCGAGGTGGCCACCGGGATCTGCAGCGCCTCGGCGAGCGCCACGAGCTCGGCGCCGGCGCCGGAGGACCGCACGCCGCCACCGGCGACGATGACCGGGCGCTCGGCCGCGGTCAGCAGCCGCAGTACCGCCGACACCCGCTCGTCGTCGGGTGCCGGCCGGATCGCGGGCACCCGGGCGAAGTCCGGCTCCACGACCGGCTCGGCGTCGGTCGGCTCGGTGTCGAGCTGCCCCTCGTTGCCCTGGATCTGCAGGTGGACCGGGCCGGGAGCGCCGGTGGTGGCGACCCGGAACGCGTGGCGCAGCATGTCCGGGAACCGGCCGGCGTCGTCGACGGTCGCGTTGAGCTTGGTCACCGGGTCGAACGCCGGCAGGTCGTCGATCTCCTGGTAGACGTGGCGGAACTTGGTGGCCGGCGAGCGGCCGCCGGTCAGCGCGAGCACCGGGGAGCCGGCCAGGAACGGCTCGCGCAGCCCGGCGGCGAGGTTCAGCGCCCCGACCACCTGGGCCGCCGCGACACCGGGGCGGCCGGACACCCGCGCGTACCCGTCCGCCATGTAGGCGGCGGCCTTCTCACCGTGCGTGACCACGCGTTCGATGTGCGGGTGGTGCCGCTCGAGCTCGGCCAGCGTGCGGCGCAGGATCGCCGGCACCAGGAAGAGATGGGTCACGCCGTAGCCGTCGAGCATGTCCGCGACGACCCGGGCACCGGTCGGCCGGGTCACCCGGCGACGATCCGTTCCGCCTCGTCGGCGAGCGCGGCCTCCTGCCGCACGTCCTCGAGGACCCGCTCGGCGAGCCGGAACGACTCGAGGGCGGCCGGCGCGCCGCAGTACACCGCGGTCTGCAGCAGCACCTCCTGGATCTCCGCCTCGGTGCAGCCGTTGCGCAGCGCGCCGCGCACGTGCACCGAGAACTCGTGCGGGCGGTTCAGGGCGGTCAGCATCGCGAGGTTGAGCAGGCTGCGGGTGCGCCGGTCGAGCCCGGGGCGGGACCAGACGTCGCCCCAGCAGCTCGCCGTCACGAACTCCTGCACGACGCGCGTGAACTCGGTCGCCCGCAGCATCGACCGGTCGACGTGCGCGTCGCCGAGCACTTCGCGCCGGACCCGGTTGCCGCGTTCGAGCCGGCTCTCGTCATCACTCATGGACCGCTCCCGTCTCAGGCCGTCAGGCAGAGACAGTGTACGACCATCATACAATCTTGGGAAGCCGACGAGGCCGGTGCGAGCCCCTGGTGACAGTGGGCGGCTACGCGTCTTCCTGCTCGGACAGCGCGAGCAGCGCGACGCGCCCGGCCTCCTCGACGTGCCGGGCACAGGCGGCCGCGGCGGCATCGGCGTCGCCCGCCTGCACCGCTTCGACGATCGCGCGCAGCTCCTCGACGCTGTGCTCGACCCGGCCCGGGACCGAGGTCGACAGCGACCGCAGCAGGCTCACCCGGGCGTGCAGGCCGCCCACGATCGAGCGCAGCGCCTCGTTGCCGCCGCCCTCGAAGAGGACCCCGTAGAAGTCGTCCTTCGCGGCCAGGATGGGCGCGCCCTTGGCCGCCTGCCGCTCGACCCGCTCCAGCGCGCGGACCAGCGCCTTGCGCTGCGCCGCGCCCGCGTGCTCGGTGAAGAGCCGGCCGGCCAGGGCCTCCAGGGCCGAGCGCACCTGGTAGAGCTGGCGGGCCTCCTCGGCGCTGACGCTGGTGACGACCATGCCCTTGTTGGGGATCGCGGTGACCAGCCCCTCGGCGGCCAGCTCACGCAGCGCCTCGCGGACGCTGGTGCGCGAGACGCCGGTCAGCTCCACCAGCTCCCGCTCGATCAGACGCTGCCCCGGCGCGAGCCGGCGGTCGAGGATCGCCTGGCGCAGGTTCTCCAGGACCTGCGAGCGGATGAGGGCCGGATTCCGCTCAACGCGCAACACATTGGCCTGGGTCACCGTCTTCCTCCCTGTCCGCCCTCACCACAACCGCTTCGGGCCCGGCCATCGTACCCAGTCCACCCCGGCCCGGGCGAGGTGCCCGCCGCCGGCGTGTGGTTGCCAGATCGTATGACGATGCTACAATCCTGAAACCCAAAATCCCACGTGAGGAGCGACATGGCGCGGTTGGGTTTCGCTCGCCGACTGGCCTCGTCCGACCGGTGCCTGGTCGGCACCTGGGTCAAGATCCCGGCGCTGGAGCCGGTGGAGATCCTGGCCGACGCCGGGTTCGACTTCATCGTCATCGACCAGGAGCACGCCCCGCTGACCTTCGAGTTCGTGTACCAGGCGACGGTGGTGGCCCAGGGCGCCGGCCTGTCGGTGCTCGTCCGGGTCCCCGACCGCAGCGGCAGCCACCTGCAGCGGCTGCTCGACGCCGGCGTCGACGGCATCCTGGTGCCGCGGGTCACGTCCGTCGGCGAGGCGTCCGCGGCGGTCCGCCAGATGCTGTTCTCCCCCGGCGGCGACCGTGGGCTCGGCCTCACCTCGCGGGCCGGCCGGTGGGGCGCCACCCCGCGCGAGGAGTACCTGCGCTTCGGCGACGAGGAGGTCATGCGGGCGGTCCAGCTCGAAGAGCGCGCCGCGATCGAGGCGGTCGACGAGATCCTCGCCATCCCCGGCCTCAACGGCGTCTTCCTCGGCATGGGCGACCTGCAGCTGTCCTCCGGCCTGCCGCAGTCCGACCCCGCGATCCAGAAGCTCGTCGACCGGCTGCTGGGCGCCGCACAGCTGCGCGGGGTGCCGGCCGGCACGGCGGTGCAGACGGCCGAGCAGGCGCAGCAGGCCGCCGACCGCGGCTACCGGTACGTGATGGTCAGCAACGACACCAGCCTCCTGAGATCCGCCGCGGCGTCCGTCGTCGCCGGCCTGCGCGGCCGACCCGCCTAGAAGGAGCCCCCATGGGTTACGACTCCACCGATCTGCGCTCCACCCTGCCGTCCAGCACGGCGGCAGCACCGACGCCCGAGCGGTTCTCCGGCTCCGAGCACATCCAGTTCCGCGACCTGCCCCCGGCGGAGAAGCACGACGGCGCCTCCACCTGGTACGCCCGCGGGCAGAACTTCGTCGTCGGCTACTCCGACGTCGACGGCACGGCCACGTTCAGCCGCGAGGACCAGCCGGACGAGTACGTCGTCCTGCTCGCCGACGACGCACTGAGCGCGCAGGCCCGGGCGGCCGGCGAGGAACTGTCCGTGACCGGCCGGACGATGCTCGTGCTGCCGCCCGGCGACAGCACCGTCACGGTCACCGGGCAGGGCCGCGTCCTGCGGCTGGTCACCACCCGCTCGGACGACCTCGCCGGCCTCGCCGCCAACGCGGACTCCTACGCCGAGCCGCACGCGAACATCCCGCCGTTCCAGCCCTGGCCGCAGCCGCCGGAGGGCTACCGCATCCGCGCCTACGACCTCACGGTGCCGCCGCTGGCCAACCCGCCGTTCCGGCTCTACCGCTGTACCACATTCATGGTCAACTTCATCGACCCCAAGCAGGGGCCGCGCGACCCGGCGAAACTGTCGCCGCACAAGCACGACGACTTCGAGCAGTGCTCGATCGTGCTGGCGGGCGAGTACGTGCACCACATCCGCTGGCCCTGGACGACCGACAAGGCGAACTGGCGCGAGGACGAGCACCAGCGGGTGCTCGCCCCGTCGGTCACCGTGATCCCGCCGCCCTCGCTGCACACGAGCGAGGCCGTCGCCGCGGGCACCAACCACCTCATCGACGTGTTCTGCCCGCCGCGGTTCGACTTCTCCGCCATGGACGGCTGGGTGTTCAACGCCGGCGACTACCCCGCGCCGGCCGGGCAATGAGGCGCGGCGAGCGGCTCCGGGTCGCCGTCATCGGTGCCGGCCTGGGCGGCATCGCCGCCGCGATCAAGCTGCGCCGCAGCACCGGGGCCACGGTCGTCATCTTCGAGCAGTCCGCCGGGGTCGGCGGGACGTGGTTCGACAACCGGTACCCCGGCTGCGAGGTCGACGTGCACTCGCACGCCTACTCGTTCTCCTTCCTCAAGTACGACTGGCCACGCACCCACGCGACCCAGCCCGAACTGCTCGCCTACACGCAGCAGGTGGTGGAGCGCTTCGGGCTCACCCCGCACCTGCGGCTCAACACCCGGGTCACCGACCTGGTGTGGGAGGAGTCAACCAGCACCTACCGGCTGTCCACCGAGCACGGCGACAGTGAGGAGTTCGACGTCGTCGTCTCGGCGCTGGGCCTGCTCAGCGTGCCCCAGTACCCGGGCTGGCCGGGCCTGGAGACCTTCGCCGGGCCGTGCTTCCACACCTCCCGCTGGGAGGACCACGACCTGACCGGGAAGTCCGTGGCGGTGGTCGGCACCGGGTCGACCGCGGTGCAGATCGTCCCGGCGATCGCCGAGACCGCCGGCCGGGTCTCCGTCTTCCAGCGCCAGCCGGGCTGGATCGAGCCCAAGCACGAGCGGGAGTTCACACCCCGTGAACGCTGGTGGTACCGCAACGTGCCGTTCGCGCAGCGGCTGCACCGCGCGTGGATCTTCCACCAGGGCAACCGCCGCTTCAAGGGCTACGACGTCGGCTCGCGCCGCCAGCGCCGCATGCGCGACCTGTGCCTGCGGTTCATCGGCGCCGGCATCGACGATCCGGCGACCAGGGCGGCCGTGACCCCGGACTACCCGTGGGGGTGCAAGCGCCCGGTCCTGTCCTCCACCTTCTACCCGGCGCTCAACCGCGACAATGTGGAACTGGTGCCGCACGCGGTGCGCGAGGTGACGCCGACCGGCGTGGTCGACGCGACGGGAGCCCACCGCGACGTCGACGTGCTGATCCTCAGCACCGGCTTCCAGCCGACGAGGTTCCTGGCCAGCCTCGACGTCAAGGGCCGCGACGGGCGCAGCATCCACGACGTCTGGCGCGAGCGCGCCAGCGCGTTCCTGGGCATCACGGTGCCCGGCTTCCCCAACTTCTTCATCCTCTACGGGCCGAACACCAACGGCGGCGTGTCGATCATCGCGCAGCTCGAACGGCAGGCCGAGGTCGTCGTGCGGGCCGTGCGGAAGCTGCAGCGCACCCGGCGGCGCACCGTCGACACGTCGCCGGCAGCGGCCCGCCGCTTCACCGCCTGGATCGACCGGCGGATGGCGAGCAGCGCCTCGGCGATGAACGCCGGCTGCCACAACTACTACCACGACGAGGCGGGGCACAACGTGACCCAGTGGCCGGGCGGCCACCTCGCCTACGCCCTCGCCACCCGGGTGCTCACGCCGTTCGGGCTCCGGACACCACGCTAGGGTGCCCACCGGCCAGCGACACCTCCGCCACGTGCAGACCGTCGTCGAACGTGGCGGAGGGGAACCGGTCCCACACCGCCGACTCGTGGAACGGCAGGATCCGCCGGCTGTCCCCGCCGACGCTGGCCAGCATGGTCTCGGCGAAGTCGAGCCAGGCGGTGGCGCTCCCGGTGCTCATCGCGATCGGCGCGAGCACGCCGTCGCCGCGGATACCCTCGATGTTCTCGTAGCTGTAGACGTTGTCCCCGGCGAACACCCAGGTCCCGTCCGCCCCGCCGGTGACCGCGACCACCTGTGAGCCGGCCGTGTGGGTGTCGTGCGCCGGCCACAGCCGCAGGCCCGGCGCCACCTCCGCCGCCCCGTCGACCAGCGTCGCCGTCCTGGCCGCCAGCTGCTGGGGCAGGTCCGCCTGGCACGACCGGGTCAGGAACTCGAACCGCGCGGGCCGCGCGGCCGCGGCGAGGTAGCTGTCGATCTCGCGCCGCTGGATCCACACGTGCGCGGCGGGGAACGCGTCGACGCAGCCGGCGTGGTCGAAGTGGTTGTGGGTCAACAGGATCGTGTCGACCTGCTCGGGCGCGATGCCGACCCGGGCGAGCACGTCGACCGGTGCGCACCACCGGGTGGCGCCGTACTTGGCGGTGAGCCGCTCGTACACCGCCGGGTCCGCGAAGCCGGTGTCGACCAGGACGCACCGGTCCGCCGAGCGGACCAGCCCGAAGCAGTACGGCATCCGCCGGTGCCCCTCGTTGGGCTGCGCGGCGAACAGGTTGCTCGCCGGGAACCGGTCGACGTAGCCGTACTCCAGGATCCAGATGGACCAGCCCATCACGCGGCCGGCGGCTGGACGTCGAAGACGGCGAGCTGCCAGGCCACCATCGTGTAGTACCCGAGGATCGTGACCAGCTCGAACAGCCCGGCCTCGCCCAGCACCGCGGCCGCGTCGCGGAACTCGCCGTCGTCCAGCGTGCCCCGGGCGAGGACCGACCGCGTCGTGCGCAGGACGCACGCCTCCACCTCCGACAGCCCGGCCGGGTCCCTGTCGTCGGCCAGCGCCGCCAGGTCGGCCTCGGTCAGCCCGGCCGCCGCACCGGCGCGCTCGTGCGCGTACAGCTCGAAGGCGCTGTCGTGGTGGTGGCCGGCGAGCAGGATCGCCATCTCGCAGGCCCGGGTGGGCAGCCGCGAGCCGAACCGGACCGCGGCGCCGATCTGCTGCAGCGCCTGACCGAAGACCGGGCTGAGGACCCAGACCGCGGGCGGGCCCTGCAGCCGCCCGTCGGGGTCCACGAGCAGGAACGGGTTGTCCGGCGCCGCGCGCGGCCCGGTGGCGTAGCGGTCGTAGACGGCCCGCTGGCCGTCGGTCATGTCCGCCGGATCGACGTGGTCGACTCTCATGCCGGTGCTCCCAGGAAGGCGCGGGGGTTGGTGGCCACCATCGTGGCGATCTGCTCGGCCGTCCAGCCGAGGTAGGCGAGCTGCTCGACGAACATGCGCAGGCACTCCGGCTCGGGCGGTACCCACCGGGAGAACACGTCCGTGGTGAGGATCGCCCGCTGCGGGCCGACCGCGGACAGCGCCTCGTGCACGTCCCGGACGCGCAGGTGCCCGTCCGGGTGCACCAGCGGCGCGTTGCAGAACTCCAGATACGCGCCCATGTCGGCGAACTCGCGCAGCTCGCCCGGGTCCGTCGTGTAGTGCAGCGGATGGGTGACCAGCAGGCGCTGCCCGACCTCGGCGCAGTACGCGGCGACCGCCCGGCTCTCCGCGGCGGACGCGTGCCCGGTGGCCAGCGCGAGACCGAGCGCCCGGCAGGCGTCGACCACCGCCCGGGTCCGGCCGGACAGGGCCCCGCCCGGCTCACACAGCGCGATGGCCGACCGCGCGGCGTACTCGCCGAACGCCGGGGACACCCGCCCGAGCAGCATCGAGATGTACCCGCCGCGGGCGACGTCGGCGGCGGCGCCCCACGTCGGCAGGAACACGACCCGCGCACCGTGCGCCGCGGCCAGCTCGACCACGCTGGGCTCCAGCCCGCCGACCGGCGGGTTGAGGGTGATGCTGCCGTACACCTGGAACCCGGTGCCGGCCAGCGCGTCCTGCACGGCCCGGGCCCGGTCGGTCGTCGCCCACAGGTGCGACTTGAGCACCCAGCCGGACATGCCGTACGCCTGGGCCAGCCGGGCCACCGCGACGTCGGCACCGCGATTCGGCAGTCCGGCGGACAGGTCGGGCTGCCCGTGGACGTGGATGTCGATCGCGCCGCGCAGCAGGGCGTCGAAGCCCTCCGGCTGCGCGGCCACGAACAGGTCAGGCGGCGGCTCGGACATCCCCGGATTGTATGACCGTACGACAGCAACTTCAATGACAGGTCCGGGGCGAGCCCGGGGTCAGGTCTCCAGATCGGTGGGTGTACCGATCGGCAGCCAGCGGATGCGGTCGCGCACGTCGCGCGGGGCGGTCGCGAACTCGCGTTCGATGACTGTGCGGGGCTGCTGGAAATGCTTCCAGCCCTCGTAGTGCACCGGGACGGCGGTGTGTGGCCGCACCTCGCCGACCAGGGCGACGGCGTCGCGGGCGGTCATCGTGTAGCGCAGCGGGCCGGTGACCGGGAAGCGGACGCCGCCGAGGTGCAGCAGTGCCAGGCCGACCGGGATGCGGCCGGCGACCTCGCGCACGCCGCGGTAGAGGACGGTGTCGCCCGAGATCCACAGCGCCCCGTGCCGCTGGCCCTCCCACCGCAGCGCGAAGCCGACGACGTCGCCGACGATCGGCTTGCTCAGCGGCGGGCCGTGCCGGCAGGGGGTGGCGGTGATCTCGACGGACGGGCGGCCGGTGCCGTCCAGGCCGGTCGACGCCCAGGGCGCCAGGCCGCGGGCGGTACCGCCGAGCCGGGCCGCGCCGGACACCGTGGTGACGACGGTGCCGGCCGACGGGAGCAGGCCGCGACCGGCGTCATCGAGGTTGTCGCCGTGGTGGTCGTGGGTCAGCAGTACCGCGTCGATCGGGCCGAGCTCGCCGGCCGGGAGGGCCGGGCCGGCGAGCTTGCGGGAGGAGGTGCCCCAGCCGAACGCGTAGGTGCGCCCGGCCGGGTCGAACGTCGGATCGGTGAGCAGCCGCCACCCGGCGAACTCGATGAGGGCCGTCGGCCCGCCGAGGTGGGTCACGCGGACGGTGGTCATGAGCGGGCGTGCCGCAGGGCCCAGTCGAGCACCTCGTCGGCGATCTGCTCCCAGCCCTGCTGGGCGGGCAGCAGGTGCGCGTACCCGGGGTACTCCTTGATCTCGGTCACGGTGTTGGACCGGTAGTGCTTGGCGTTGGACTGCTGGATGGCCGGCGGCATGATGTGGTCCTCGCTGCCGGAGACGAACAGCAGCGGCGCGCGCTCGTCGTTGTGGTAGTCGACCCAGGTGTCCTGGTGCCCGGGCTGGAAGTTGGCCAGCACGCTGCCCCACAGGATCCCGCCGTTGGCCGGGATGTGGTAGCGCTCGTACAGGGCGCGGGACTCCTCCTCGGTGAACGTGTTCGTGAACGCGTACTTCCACTCGTCGAAGGACAGCCCGATCGCCTTGTGCCGGTTGGCCGGGCTCTTCAGCACCGGGAACGTCGACTTCACCTGGGACAGCGGCACCACCCGGACGCCCTCGGTGGGTGCCGAGTTCAGCGCGACGCCGGCGGCGCCGAAGCCGTGGTCGAGCAGGATCTGGGTGAACGCTCCGCCGGCCGAGTGGCCCATGATGATCGGCGGCCGGTCGAGCTCGCGGATGACCCCCTCGATCTTCTCGATGATCGCGGGCACGGTGACGTCGACAATGATCTGCGGGTCGGCGCGCAGCGCCTCGACCTCCACCTCGAAGCCCGGGTAGCCGGGGGCGATCACCCGGAAGCCCCTCGCCTCGTAGTGGGTGACCCAGTGTTCCCAGCTGCGGGGCGTCACCCAGAAGCCGTGGACGAGCACGATGGTGTCGGGCGTGGTCATGGCGATCTCCTTAGCGAGCGGACTGGAGGAACGTGAGCAGGTCGTCGTTGAGCTGCTGCTTGTGGGTCTCGGTGAGGCCGTGCGGCGCGCCGCGGTACACGGTGAGGATCGCGTCCCTGATCAGCGCGGCGGAGGCCTGGCCGCCCAGCTCGAGCGGGACGACCTGGTCGTCGTCGCCGTGGACGACGAGCGTGGGCACGTCGATGGCGGCCAGGTCGGGCCGAAAGTCGGTGGCCGAGAACGCGGCGATCGACTCGTACGCGTTGCGGTGGCCGGCCTGCAGGCCCTGCCGCCAGAACGCGTCCCGCACGCCCTCGGACACGCACGCCCCGGGCCGGTTGAGACCGAAGAACGGGCCGTCGGCGAGGTCGCGGTACAGCTGGGACCGGTCGGCCAGCGAACCGGCGCGCAGCGTGTCGAAGGCCTCGACCGGCAGCCCGCGCGGGTTGTCGTCCGTGCGCAGCATCAGCGGCGGGACGGCCGAGACCAGCACGACCTGGGCGACCCGCGCGGTGCCGTGCCGGCCGACGTACCGGACCACCTCACCGCCGCCGGTGGAGAACCCGACCAGCGTGACGTCGCGCAGGTCGAGCGCGCCGAGGACGGCGGCCAGGTCGTCGGCGTAGGTGTCCATGTCGTTGCCGCCCCACGTCTGGGTGGAGCGGCCGTGTCCGCGCCGGTCGTGGGCCACCGCGCGGTAGCCGTGCTCGGCGAGGTACAACTGCTGCGACTCCCAGCTGTCGGAGCTCAGCGGCCATCCGTGGCTCAGCACGACGGGTCGTCCCGCGCCCCAGTCCTTGTAGAAGATCCGGGTGCCATCGGCGGTGGTGGCGTACGGCATGCGCCGATCGTCGCCCGCGACCGGCCGTGCTCGAATCCCGTGACGCGTAGTCTTGCTCGCCTCCGCGGACCCGGTCACCTACGCTGAGCCGCGTGCTGCTGGGGCGGGAACCTGAGGCCGAGGCGCTCGCGTCGGTCGTGGCGGCGGCCCGCGACGGGCTGAGCGGTGTCATCGTGGTGCGCGGCGACGCCGGCATCGGCAAGACCGTGCTGCTGGAGCAGGCCGCGGCCGAGGCCGACGGGCTGTGCGTGCTGCGGGTCGCCGGTGTCGACGCCGAGTCGGGGCTGCCGTTCGCCGGGCTGCACCGGCTGCTGCGGACCGTGCTGCGCGAACCGCACGACCTGCCCGCCACGCAGTCGGCCGCGCTGTCGATCGCCTGCGGCCTGGCCGACGGGCCGGCACCCGACCCGTACCTGGTCGGCTTCGCCACGCTGTCGCTGCTGTCGGCGGTCGCGGCGCGGACGCCGGTGCTGTGCTGCGTCGACGACGCCCACTGGCTGGACCCGGAGTCGGTGGCGGCGCTGGCGTTCGTGGCCCGGCGCATCCACGCCGACCGGATCGGCATGGTGTTCACCGTCCGCACCGGCGCCGCGCAGCTGCCCGCGCTCGACGCGCTGCCGGTCCTGGCCCTGGAGGGGCTGGCCCGCGAGCCGGCCCTCGCGCTGCTGCGCTCGGCCGTCGACGGGCCGCTCGATCCCGGCGTCGCCGACCGGGTCGTCGCAGCGACCGGCGGCAACCCGCTCGCCCTCACCGACCTCGCGGTCGAGCTGTCCGCGGCCGAGCTGGCCGGGCACCGCCTCCTCCCGGACCCGCTGCCGCTGGGCGGTCACCTGGAGGCGCACTACCTGCGCCGGGTCGAGCAGCTGCCGGCCGCCACCGCCTCCTGGCTGCTGCTGGCCGCCGCCGATCCCGGCGGGGACCTCACAGTCGTCAGCACCGCGGCCGCCGCCCTCGGGATCGGGTCGGACGCCTCCGACCCGGCCGAGCGCGCCGGACTCGTGGTGGTCCGCCAGGACATCCGGTTCCGGCATCCCCTCGTCCGGTCGGCGGTGTACGCGGGCGTCGGCGCCGCCCAGCGGCGGGCCGCGCACCGGGCGCTGGCCGCGGCCACCACCGACCCCGCCGACCGGGACCTGCGCGCCTGGCACCTCGCCGCCGGCACGACCGGCCCGGACGAGCAGGTCGCCGCCGGGCTGCTGGCCACCGCCCGGCGGGCCGGCGAC
>NZ_JBEXCY010000108.1:0-38426 GCF_040605515.1 Dactylosporangium sp. NPDC005572
GCCCCGGCGAGCGCGGCCCCGCCCTCCCCGGGCCGGTGGGTGGCGGCGACGAGCACCGGCCGCCCGGCCAGCTCGACGGCGACGTGCCGCAGGACCTGGAGCGTCTCCCCGTCGGCCCGGTGCACGTCGTCGAGCACGACGAGCAGCGGCCCGCCGTCGCCGAGCCGCTCGACGGCGGCCCGGGCGAGCTCGAAGCTCTCCGCGACACCAAGATCTGCCAGGCCGAGCAGCTCCGTCCAGGCCCAGGCGGGCGGCGCCCCGTCGACCTCCGGGCAGCGCCCCCACAGCACCTGCCAGCCCCGGCCGGCCAGCCGCGCGCCGAACATCCGCAGCAGCGTGGTCTTCCCGGCGCCGGCCTCGCCGCCGACCCAGACGACCCGCAGCCCGTGCCGCTCGGCGGCGGCGGCCTCCAGGTCGAGCCGGCCGAGCTCCGGATCCCGCCCGACCGACAACGACGGGGAGGGCCCCACGGACAACGGCACAGACGGCGGCGCGACCACGGCCGGCGCCGCCAGGTGCTCGGCGTGCGCCAGGACGTCCGCCTCGACGGCCCGCAGCGCCGGGCCGGGGTCGACCCCCAGCTCGTCGGCGAGCCGCTCCCGCGCGGCCCGCAGCGCGGCGAGCGCGTCCGCCTGCCGCCCCGCCCGGTACAGGGCCGCGGCCAGCAGCGCCACCCCCTGCTCGCGCAACGGGTGCGCCTGCACGTGGCGTTCCAGCTCCGGTACCGCCAGCGCCGCCCGCCCCAGCCGCAGTGCCACCTGCCCGGCCGTCTCGACGCAGACCAGCCGCAGCTCCTCCAGCCGGGCCACCTCGGGCACGGCCCACGGCTCGTCGCGGAACTCGGCGTAGGCGGGCCCGGCCCACGCGGCGAGGGCCTCCTGCAGCAGCGGGTCGGCGGCGGCCGGTTCCATCGCGGCGGCCCGCCGCAGGAGGTCCTCGAAGTGCCAGGCGTCGACGGCCGCGGCCGGGAGGCGCAGCGCGTACCCGGGCGCGACCGACACCACCACCCGCGCGGGTGTGCGCGGCGCCCGGTCCGGTTCCAGGACCCGGCGCAGGTTCGACACGTACACCTGCAGGGCGGCCATGGCCTTCGGCGGCGGCTCGCCCTGCCACAGGTCGTCGACGAACCGGTCGGCCGGCACGACGTGGCCGCCCGCGGCGACGAGCCGGGCCAGCACCGCCCGCTGGCGGGGGCCGCCGAGGTCGAGCGCGGCCCCGCCGAGCCCGGCCCGCAGCGGGCCGAGCGCGCCGATGCGCAGGGAGGTCATCTGCGGGGATGTCAATGGAACAGCGAGGAGACCGACTCGCCGTTGTGGATGCGCCGCATCGCCTCGGCCATCGCCGGGGCGATCGACAGCACCTTGAGGTTCGGGACGAACTTCTCCTTCGGGATCGGCACGCTGTTGGTGCAGACGATCTCCAGCACGTCGGGCTGGGCCGCGATCCGGTCGAGCGCGCCGTCGGTGAACAGGCCGTGGGTGCAGGCGACCCGGATGCTGGCCACGCCCCGCTCGCGCAGCTTGCCGATGAGCTCGATGACGGTGCTGCCGCGGGCGATCTCGTCGTCGAGGACGATGACGTCCTTGCCCTCGATGTCGCCGATGACGGTGCTGATGACCACCCGGTCGTCGGAGAAGCGCTGCTTGGCGCCGGCCGCCACCGGTACCCCCAGCATCCGCGCGAACGCGGAGGCCGGCTTGGCGTTGCCGAGGTCCGGCGACACCACGACGCTGTTGGACAGGTCGTACCGGCGGAAGTGCCCGGCCAGCTCACGCAGCGCGTGCAGGTGGTCCACCGGCACGCTGAAGAAGCCGTGGACCTGCGGCGAGTGCAGGGTGAGGGTGAGCACCCGGGACGCGCCGGCCGCGCTGAGCAGGTCGGCGACCAGCCGGCCGCCGATCGAGATGCGCGGTTCGTCCTTCTTGTCCGACCGGGCGTAGGCGTAGTGGGACATGACCACCGTCGTGCGCGCCGCCGACGCGCCCCGCGCGGCGTCGAGCATGAGCAGCAGCTCCACCAGGTGCTCCTGCACGGGCGGGACGAGCGGCTGGATCAGGAACACGTCCCGCTCCCGGCAGTTGGCCTGCAGCTGCACCTCAAGGCAGTCGTTGGCGAACCGGTCGATCCGCACCGGCAGCAGGGGCACCTGCAGCTGTGCGCAGATCTCCTCGGCCAGCCCGGGGTGCGCGCTGCCACTGAACACGGCGATGTCCCGCAATGGGATGGCTCCTCGCAGAGGGCGATTGGTCATCCCGTTGATACCACACCCAACCCGCGGCGCGTCTCGGCACGCACGTCGTCGGCCGGGCAGCGGCCCCGCAGGACGTACCGGTCGGTGAACGCGGCGACCGCGTCGCGCACCGTCAGCGGCGCGCCCTGCCGGGCCAGCACCTCGCCGGCGGCGGTGAAGCAGGCCAGCGCGGCACCCGCCAGGGCCGGGTCGGCGATCCCGTCGCGGGCGGCGGTGATCCAGTCGCGGTGCCGGCGCAGCGGCGAGCGCAGGTGCTCGGTCGCGTCGGCCGCCGCCTGGGCGCCCTCCGGGTCGTCGAGCAGCGCCGTGACCACCGCGACCGGCACCGTCCAGCCGTCGCCGGGCTGCTGGTCGATCATGCGCAGCTCGAGGTACCCCCGCGGCCGCACCGGCGGCACGAGCGTCCCGAGGTGCCGTTCCAGGTCGTCCAGGGTGACCGGGCGGGGCCCGTGGCCGCGCAGCCAGTCCCGCATCGTCAGCCCGGCCGGCACGTGCCAGCGCTCCGGACCCTGGTGGGCGATCATCGCGACCCCGGCCGCGAGCGCGTACCGCGACCAGTCCCGCCGCGGGTCCTCGCTGCGCCGCGGCGCCCGGGTGCGCCGCGCGTCGGTGCCGAAGCGCAGCGCCTGCCGGTACGACACCCACCGCCGCCCGGCCCGCGTGACGTGCGGCGAGTTCGCGAACGCCGCCATGACCACCGGCCCGATCGCGTCGGCCAGCCACCAGCGGCGCCGGAAGTCGGTCCAGTCGCCGTCCTCGGTGCCGGCGTCGAGGCAGACCTGGATCGACGCCGAGTTGCACATGACGGCCCGGCCCTTCGGCCCCGTCCGGTCGTGGTACTCGGCGAGGGCCACGTACCGCGGGTGGTCGGTCACCAGCCGTGGCCGGCGCGCCATGTCCAGCCCGGTCCCGTCGAGCACCAGCCCGTGCGCGCCGAGCACCCCGCGGACCAGCTGGAGGTCCGCGGTGACCGCCGCGGTCGCGGTCGCGGCGTCCGCCCCGACCGCCGAGGACAGCTCCAGCTGCCCGCCCGGCTCGATCGTCACCGCGCTGCCGCCCGGCAGCGGGTTGCCCAGGTGGGCGAGCAGGTCGAGCAGCCGGGCCGGCGCCGGGCGGTGCTGGGGGCGGCGCGGGTCGCGCACGCAGTACTCCAGCTCCACGCCGACGCTGCCGACCGGCCCGACCCGGAAGCCGGCGGCGGCGACGTAGGCGGCCGCGGTGGCCTCGGTGAGCGGTGCGTCGTACAGGTTCAGGTCGTTCATCGGCGGCCTCCCGGAAGCAGGGTGCACGCGGCCCAGGACTGGTGGTGCGGTGGTTGATCGGCGGCGGGCCCGACCGGCGGCGGGTGCCGGGCGAGGTGCACTCCATTAGGCGGTCGGGGTGCCGTTCCTGTCCAGCGCTACGGGACAACGCGCGGTGAACTCTGGATGGGAAACCGCTGGGTCCGGTACGGAACCGGCCGGGCTACAGGCCGGGCTACAGGCCGGGCTACAGCGACGCCGGGACCGGGGACGTCGCGGACGACAGGGGGAGCAGGTCGTCCAGCGGGGTGCGGGCGCCGAAGCGCAGGGCCCGCGAGTACGTCGGCTCGGGCAGCGCCGCCTGGAGGGCCTCCTCGCAGGCCCGGCGGGCCGGCAGCTCGCACGCCGGGGTCGGCGCGCCGATCTCGGCCCGGATCGCGTCGGCGGCGCCCAGCAGCGCGGCGGCGTGGGTCGGGTCGCCGCCTCGGCGGCGGGCCTCGGCGAAGGCCTCCAGGACGCTCGCGGTCCGCCAGCGGTCACCGACGCGACGGTGGATCGACACGGCCGCCCGCAGGCGCTCCAGGGCGGCCGGGATCCGGTCCTCGGCCAGGTCGACGCGCGCGAGGAGGTCCTGGGCCCAGCCGATGCCCTCCGGGAACGACAGCTCGGTGAACCGGTCCAGGGCCTCGACCAGGTGGCGGCGGGCGCGGGCCTGGTCGCCGCGGAAGTGGGCGACGGCGCCCAGGTGGGTCAGCGACGACGCCGCCGACTCGGCGTCGGCCAGGTCGCGGAACGCCGCCAGGGCGGCCGCGAGCAGCACGGCCGCGCCGTCGAGGTCGCCGGACAGCCAGGCCGTCGCCCCCGCGAGCTGGGTCGCGCGGCCCTCGCCCCAGGCGTCGCCGGCTTCGCGGTACACCTGGATCGCCTCGGTCAGCACCGACGCGGAGCGCGTGTAGCGGGCCCGTTCGCGCTCGACGCTGCCGAGGAGCGTGAGCAGCGGGCCGCGCGCGAGGCCCGACGCGCCGGCCAGGGCCTGGTGGGCGAGGTTCGCGGCGGCCGGGTAGTCGCACGACAGCATCGCGAGGGTGGCCGCGGCCGACGCGGCAGCGGCACGGACGGCGGGCGGGGCGTCGGGGCGGCGGGCCAGGGCGCCGGCGAGCCACTGCCGGCCGAGCTGGTACCCGCCGATGAAGTGCTGAAAAGGCGCCAGGGCCGTGGCGAGGCGGAGGTCGCCGGGGCCGGGGCGGCCGGACAGCCAGGCCATCGCGGCGCGCAGGTTGTCCTGCTCCAGGGTGAGGGTCCGCAGCCAGTCGCGCTGCGACGGGCCGCGGATGCCCTCGGCGGCCCGCTCGGCGAGGCCGAGGTAGTGGGCGGCGTGGGCGTCGCGGGCGGCGGCCTCCTCGGCGGGGGCCTCGGCCAGGCGGGCGGCCGCGTACGCGGCGACGGTCTGCAGCATCCGGCCGCGGGTGCCGCCGTCGTGCAGCAGCGACCGCTCGGCGAGCGCGGCCGTCAGGCCCGGCCGGTGCGCCGGCAGGGCGGCGACGGCGCCGGCGTCCCAGCCGCCCTGGAACACCGCGAGCTGGCGCAGCAGGGCCTGCTTGTCGGGGGAGAGGAGGTGGTAGCTCCAGTCGAGGGCGGCGCGCAGCGTGCGGTGGTGCTCCGGGCCGGTGGCCTTGGCGTCGGCGAGCACGCGGAAGCGGTCGGCGACCAGCCGGTGCACCTCGGGCACGCTGAGCAGCGCCGCCCGGGCCGCGGCGAGCTCGATGGCGAGGGGCAGCCCGTCGAGGGCGGCGCAGATCGCGGCCGCGGCCGGGCGGTGGGCGGCCGGCAGCGGGCGGCCGGTGCGCTCGAACGTGCGCGTCTCGAACAGCCGCAGCGCGGTGCCGTCGTCGAGCGGCTCCACGGCCAGGACCGTCTCACCGGCCACGTGGAGGGCCTGGCGGCTCGTCACCAGCAGCCGGACCAGGGGTTTCCCGGTCAGCAGCCGCGCCACCAGCACCGCGACCGGCTCGGCGACGTGCTCGCAGTTGTCCAGGACGAGCAGCAGCGGCTCGTCACCCAGCTCGGCGAGCAGCGTGTCGGTGTCGTCGAGGTCGGCCCGGCGGGTGACGCCGAACGCGTCGAGGAGGAACCCGGGCGCCCCGGCGGCCGGGTCCATGGTGGTCAGGTCGGCGAAGCGGACCGGGCCCGGGGCCGCGCCGGCGACGGCCAGGGCGAGGCGGGTCTTGCCGCTGCCGGCGGTGCCGACGAGGGTGAGGATCCGGCCGGTCAGCAGGCGCGTGGCGGCCCGCAGCTCGGCCTCGCGACCGACGAGCTGCGTCAGCGGACGCGGCAGGCCCGCGTCGGGGTCCATCCGGCGACTGTACCGGCACCCGTCGATCCGCGTGCACCAGCCGAAACGCCGGTGCGTAAGCATGCGGACGGGTGGGTACAGCCGACCGCATGAGGATCGGGATCATCGGCTCGGGCAACATCGGCGGCACGCTCACCCGCCGGTTCCGCGAGCTCGGCCACGACGTGACGGTTGCCAACTCGCGGGAGCCGGGCTCCCTGGCCGGGCTGGCTGCGGAGACGGGCGCGACGCCGGGCACCGCCGAGGAGGCCGCCAACGCCGGCGACCTGGTGGTCGTCGCGGTGCCGCTGCGTGCGGTACCGCAGCTGCCGGCCGACGCCCTGGCGGGCAAGCTCGTCGTGGACACCGACAACTACTACCCGCAGCGGGACGGGCGGGTCGCCGCCATCGAGGAGGGCACCACCTCCAGCCGGTGGACGGCACGGCACCTGCCGGGCGCGGTCGTGGTGAAGGCGTTCAACAACATCCGGGCGGAGCACCTGCTGCTCGACGGCCGCCCGGCCGGCGGCGCGACCCGCATCGCCCTGCCGGTCGCCGGCGACGAGCCGGCCGCGAAGCGGACCGTGATGGCGCTCGTCGACGACCTCGGGTTCGACCCGGTCGACGCGGGTGGACTGGACGAGAGTTGGCGGCAGGAGCCGGAGACGCCGGTGTACGGTACGGATCGCGACGCCGACGGCGTCCGCGCCGGGCTGGCGGAAGCGACACGCTGAGGGAAGACAGTTGGCGTTCCTGGTGGAGATGCCCGACGGCGGGTTCCTCGAGGTCGAGGAGCGCGACGACGTGACCCCCGACGAGGTGCTCGGCGTGCTCGGGGCCGCGCCGCTGGAGGGCACCGGCCTCATCACGTTCGGCGCGGTGGTGCGCACCGGGCTGGCCGAGGCCGAGCAGGACGACTTCGCCGACTGGCTGTTCGACCGGGTGGTGATGTTCGCCGAGATCGGCGGGGAGCGCGACGGCTGGGAGCGCCGCTCCGACGGCACCTGGCAGATCTCCGCGTTCCGCGGGGAGACACTGGGCTGAACGGCCGATGAACGGTGGGCCACCCGGTCGATCGATGACCGGCTAGCCTAGACGTTGATGACGATCGAGGTCCAGGGTGCGGGGCGGCTGCTGCGGGTCGGCACCGCCACCGAGGTCGGCCGGCGCTATCCGGCCAACTTCGACGTGCTGCACGCCACCCAGCTGCTGCGCCGGCCCGGGCTGTGCGCCGTCGTCGCCGACGGGATGGGCGCCGGCGAGGGCAGCCGCACGGCCGGCCGCACCGCCGTCGACGTCTTCACCACCGCCGTGCAGGACCACCGCGGCCCGTTCGAGCCGGCGCCGCTGTTCGCCGCGGTCGCCGACGCCCAGCGCCGGGTCCGGGCCGCCGGGCAGGAGCTGCGGGAGCTCACCGGCTGCACGCTCACCGCGCTGGTGGCCGACGCGACCGGAGCCTGGGTCACCCAGATCGGCGACTCCCGGGTGTACCGGCTGCGCGGCGGGCTGCTGGAGCTGCTCACGATCGACCACACCGAGGCCTGGCTCGGCGCCGTCCACGGCTGGTTCCCGGCCGACTCGCCGCAGGCCGAGGCCGCGCGGTATCAGCTGCACCGCTTCATCGGCCATCCGGGCCTGCCCGAGCCGGACGTGCTGAGCGTGACGATGTTCCCGGGTGACGTCTACTGCCTGTGTACCGACGGGGTCGCCGAACAGGTGCCGTACCGGCGGATGGAGCAGCTGCTCGGCGCCGCCGCCCCGCCGGACGCGATCGCGGCGGCGCTGGTGGCGGCGTCGCTGGAGGCCGGCGGCCGGGACAACGCGACCGCCGTGGTGGTTGCCGTCGCCTGAGGCGGGCATCCTCGCCGCATGCGTCTCATGCAGCGACCGACCGAGCTCGCCGGGCGGCTCACGCCGCGCCTGGCCGGCGTCGGCCGGCGGCTCACGCCGCGCACGGTCGGTGCCCTGTACCTGCTGGTCCTCGCCGTGGTCGCCGCGGTGCTCACCTGGACGGGCGACCCGGGCACCAGCCACGGGCATCGCTGCGCCGCCCCGGGCGCGGTGGAGATGCCGCAGCGCGCCATCGACGCGACCGACCTGAGCGAGCGGAAGCTGCGCTGCGCCGACCTGGAGCGCGCCACCCTCGACGGCGTGGTCAGCGAGGCCGACCTGCGCGGCGCGAACCTGCACCGGGCCGACCTGCACGGCGCGGGTCTCACCGACGTCGACCTGTCGGGCGCCGACCTCAGTCAGGTCTCGGCCCGCGACGCCTCCCTCGACGGTGTCCGGCTGACCGGCGCCGACCTGCGCGGCGCGTCGTTCCGCTCGGCCGAGTTCACCCACACCGGCCTGGACCGCACGCAGCTGGGCGGCGCCGACCTGCGCGACGCGGTGATCCGCCGCTCCGACCTGCGCGGCGCGGACCTGCGGGGGGCCGACCTGCGCGGCGCCGAGCTCACCGACTCCGACCTGCGCGGAGCCGTCCTCACCGGCGCCCGCGTCGACGGCGTCAGCTACGTCGACGTGCTGTGCCCGAACGGCCACAAGTCGTCCAGCGGCTCATGCTGAGAGCAGCCCGGCCAGCTCGGCCGCGTTGCGCTGCGCATAGTCCTGATAGCAGTTGTCTGTGAGGCTCTGAGCGCTGTGCTAACCAGCGTTTTCGCAGGGAACCGATGAGCGAACCAGCACCAGTTATCAGGACATGCTCAGACCGGAGGTTACGGAACGTAGACAGGCCGGGCGGGTGCGCCAACACCCGTGCTCCCGGCCCTAACCGACCTAGGGAGTCGGCTAATGACCAGTCTCTCAGACCTGCCTCCGGGCGCGGATCCCGCGCTCGTCCACCCCACCTGGTGCGCCGCCGACCGGTGCGCCGCCCCCGACCGGCTTCTCGAGCGCGGCCAGGCCGAGACCGACATCCCCCTGCACCGCCGCGGCGCGCACTTCAGCCGGGCGCACATCATCCCCGTCATGCGCGTCTCCGAGGTGGAGCTCACGTTCGAGCTGACCCGCGACGTCTTCCAGCCGGTCACCGACGAGCCCGACTCCGTCCTGCTCAGCTACGCCGCCGAGGGCTGCGGCCACTCCGGCACCTTGACGCTGATGAGCGAACAGCTGGCGCCCCTGGCCACCGCCACGGCGTCGATGCGCGACGCGTTCATCACCGACCGGAACGTGGTCGTCGACGAGGTCGCCCGCTCCCTGCGAACCCTTGGGTGCATCACTTCCGGCAACGCCGGTGCGCTGCTCAGCTTGACCACCGTGCACCTCACCGACCGCGAGCGCGATGCCGTCCTGGAGCAGTTCACCCCGGGCGGTGACGTGTGAGCGTCCTCGCCTCCTCGTGGGTCTGGCGGCACGCCCAGGCCGGCGGAACCGCCCTCATCGTGCTCCTCGCCATCGCCGACCACGCCGACGATGACGGTGTCGGATTCCCGTCAATCCCGACCCTCGCCGCGAAGGCCCGCCTCGACGAGCGCACCATCCAGCGGATCATCCGCCGCCTCGTCGGTGCCGGACAGCTTCGCATCCTCGACGGCACCGCCGGCGGGCGGCGCTCGAACACCTACCAGTTGGTCATGGATCGAACGGAGGCGATATCCACACCCCCGGCAGACTGCCACCCCGGCGATTCGCCACCGGTGGCAGAATCGGGTCACCCCAGCCCCGGCGAGATCGCCACCCCAGCCCCGGCAGAGTCTTGCCGCCCGAACATCATTCAACCGTCTTCTAACCGCCGCGGCGCGGCTCTGCCGCCCACGGTTGGCACGGAGCGATGCCCGGAGCACGTTGGGCAACTCGCGTCGAACTGCGGCGCCTGCCGGTCCCTGGTGCTCGCCGGAGGTCTCCTGTGACCTACCGCGACGAGTACACCGACCAGGTCGAGCACGAGTGCCCGACCGCGCTCGAGCGCAAGGTCGACGAGATGGGCGCGGGCGGCCTGGTGTTCACCCCGGCCGGCCGCTGGGAGACCATCGTCGAGCGCACGCCGCACGGCGAGATCCACGCCCGGGTCACCCTGACCACCGACCGGTGCGTGTGGCAGTTCTGGCGGTCGGACAAGCACCCCTACATCGACGGGTGGAAGGCCAGCCCGCCGCGGTTCGTGGTGGTCAACGAGGGCGTCTCGCACCTGGAGGTGGCGGTTGCCGCCCGGCCTGGGTTCGGGCCTCGCGGGCACGTGCTCGCCTCCGCGCACCAGGTCCGCGGCGCCGGATGGAAGATCCAGGACCAGCCGGGCGGCGGCGGTGACGTCGAGTGCGTGACGGTCGAGTCGAAGGCGAAGGCGCGGTCGGAGATGAACCGTCGAGCGCGGGCGCACGCGAAGCGCATCGGCGTGTCGCTGTGGCGCGAAGGCGGTGCCCGGTGACGGCCCCAGCGAAGCACCCCGGATGGTGCGCGCTGCAGCACGGCGACGACATCCCGGTCCACGACGCCCAGGTCGGCGCGACCATCGACCTGACTTCGAGCCTGTCGCTCGGCGTCTTCGTCCACCAGGTCTACGAGCAGCCCCCGACGCTCCTGCTGTTCCGCCGTTCCGGGGTCGAGTCGACGCTCACCGGGCTGTCGCTCCTCGAGGCCGCGATCTTGCGTGACTTGATCTCCGAGGGCCTGGGCCTCATCGCGCGGGAGGTCGGCCGATGACCGCCGCCGTGTGCCTGATCCTGCCCACCGGCGAGCGCGGCCCGCAGCTGGACCGCCTGACCCGTGTGGCCGCCGAGCACCACCTGGAGATCGTCGCCGTCACCTACGACCTGGCCGCCGCGGTCGCTCTCATCGTGGACGGCACCGCGACCAAGCTGCTGGCCGTCAGCGGGGACGTGCTCGGGCAGATCCTTGAGCAGGCCGGCGGGGAGTTCATCTCGCCGTTCACCCCCTCGCCGCAAACGGACCGGAGGCCACGGCGGCGGATCAGCCCTGTGCCGCGGCGGGACCGCAGTGGCGACGCCCGCACCACGCCGGTTCGCGCATCGGCGGGAGGTGGTCGGTCATGAGCGGCGACGGATGGATGGACTCCTACCTCGCCGGACGTCTCCACGGTGACCAGCACCGTGGAGGTACTGAGGTGGCCAGCCTCTCGGTTGCCTCAACTACCGCTGTATCGGCAGTGGTTGGCGAGGCCGACCCGCTGCTCGTGGTCGGCACCGTCATGGACCTGCTCGCCGCCCGCGGCGTGCCGATGATGCTCGACGGCAGCATCGGGCGGGCCGCCGAAGCCGCCGAACGGCTCCTGCGCTGCCTCGGAGTGGAGGCGGTGCAGCCGTGGACCTGAGTGGCCCAGAACTGGAGGCTTGGCTCGCCGGCTACGCCCAGGCCGCCGCCACCTTCGCCCTCGGCGTCGACGCCGAGCTCAAGGACAAGTGGTGGGACGGATACACCAACGGCCTGCTCGAGGGCATCCAGGCCGGAACCTCGAAGAAACGCGAGGGCTGGATCTACAAGGGGCGCCGGAAGAACCTCGTCCGGCCCGGCAACGGGCGGGTGCCATCGTGAAGGCCAAACCCGCTGTCGTCGTCGTCCTGCCCGGTACCGTCGAGTGGGTCAAGCAGGCCAACGTGTTGCTCGGCTACTGCCTGGCCAACCACCTGCGCGCCGTGTCAGTCCTCTCCGGCGACCCGTTCGACGCGGTCCCGCTCGTCACCGACGGCCTTGTCGACGCCGTGGTGGTCGCCTACCAGGACCAAGCCGGCATGGTCGATCGTGCCGAGCTGGCGGTGACCGCCGCCGGCGGGACGTTCCACTGCGCACGACCGAGCGGCAGGTCGACCCGCAAGCAGGCCGTCACGAACCCGATCGTCAAGCGCCTAGGCGAGCGCGGGATGAAGCCGGACGAGATCGCCGAGATCGTCGGCCAGCCGGTGAAGGAAGTCATCGAGCAGTTGCTGACCGCCGGCCTTCGAGTGCACGGAATCAGCCGGGCGCGGGAGTTGGGGATCGGATGACCATGACGCTCGACGAGCCGGAGCAACGTCAACGTCACACGTCGACGCCGCAAGGACGACGTCGGCAGACCGAAGCGGCCAACGCGGCCCGCCGCAAGGCGTACGCCGCACGGGTCGCCATGGACCTCGCCGGGCGGCTCGACGACCTCGACGACGCCCGGATCGCCGCACTTGCCGGGGTCCTGCTCGCCGAAGCCGAAGCACGAGGCGTCCGTCCGGTCGACCCGGCCTCGCTCGCCGAGCGGGTCGTCAGAAACTGATGGGCCCGAGCGACTAGGACCGGCCCGGTGACTGAGCCTGCTTCTCGGTCGCCGGGCCCTTGCCGCGTTCTACGCCGACACGTAGCCGGCCGATACGCACGCCTTGTGCACGCTCTCGGCGGACCGCTTCGTCGAGTCAGCGAGCTTCGCCTCCGAGCTGGTGCCCTTCGCCGCAACGGCGTCCGCGGCGGTGTCCCGCAGCAGCATCCCCTTCAGATCGAACCTGCTGTCGTTGGTCTCCGCCATGGTGTCGCCGATCTGCTGGAGTGCCGCGAAGTCGTCGAACTTGCCGGCCTTGACCAACCTGTCGAGCTCGACGCACGCGCCGCGAACGCCACCAGCCGCCGGCGCCGTGCTGGCCGCAGCCGGGCTCTGGCTCGCGGCGCTCGAGGTGGCGCTGGCCGCGGGCGTGCTTGCCACCGTTGGCGACGCTGCCGCAGCAGTAGGAGTCGGAGAGTTTCCGCTGGTCACAGCCCAGATCAGCGCGCCAGCGCCGACGAGGACGACCAGGGCAACCGCAGCGACGGTGACGATCAGTGGCCAGCGCCGTCGCTGCTGCGGGCGAGCCACCGGGGCGAGGTAGGACACGCCGCGCAGGGTACTGAAGGTGGGCAAGAGATCACCCTCCGCCGAACGGGCGATCCGATCCGGCAGCGAGCAGGAGCCTGTCCCGTCTTTTTCGAGGCGACCAAGCGACGACCCCAGACCCACGGGCCTCGCGGGGTGTACGGGTTCCAGGGAAATGGCGACCCCCCGTTTTTTCTGGTCAAGATCGAAGCGACCCCAGAACTAGGCGCGCAGGCGCGTGCATGAAATCCATCCGAATTTGGTAGGAGTTTCGTGCAAGATCAACGAATCTCGGAACCTTCTGAGTCGCGATTCGGGCGCAAAACGGACATCCAGGGCGCTACCGAGCGTGACGGGCTGCGGGGGGAGAGAGGCTCGACGGGGTCCTGGGTCGTGGCCTGCCCGCCTCAAAAAAAAGATCATGACCTACGCGCTGTAACGCTCTGACCTGCACAAATGCAAGATCGCTCGGCCTTCACGCTGTGTCACGCACGCTAGGTCACCAACGACGCGAGGTCGAGGGTGACGAGGCTGGCCTGAGCAGGCGGTCCTTCTTGCGCGCGTTGCAGCGATTGCAGAGTACCGCCAGATCGCCATGCTCGTCGCCTCCTGCGCCGACCGCGTGGACGTGGTCGGCGGTCAAGTAGTTCCCCGGCTCGACAGCGTGGGTGGGCACGCCCCACCCAGGGCAGTAGTCGCCGACGAGGGCGCGGTAGTCGGCCACGAACCGCTCCCTGCGCTTCCGTTCGGCCCACGTGTAGGTCGGGCGGTGCGCCTTGGGTGGTGCGGGCTTCCTGGGCCGGCAGGCGCGGTGTGCGGCGCCGGATGAGGGCAGGCCGCACACTTCGCAGCGTCGGGTGTTGCGTCGGGTCATGTGGCCTCGAGCGCGTCGACGTCGTCCAGGTCGCGGTGGACGAGTGTGCCGATGGGCCACGACGATCCGAGGCGGATGAGGTCGGCGGTCTCGTCGTCGATCTCCTCGTCGGTCCAGCCGGGGAACTGGTCGCGGAGTAGTTGGCGGAGTTGGTCGGGGTCGACCTCGAGGTCGGCGACGACTGCGGTCGTGGTGGCGCGGCCGGAGGCGAGGCCGGTGAAGGAACGCCGGCAGCCGCAGCCGCCGACGTCCTTCTCGCGGTCCCGGTCGCAGACGAAGCCGAGGTACACCAACTCTCCGGCGACGGCCCAGAACCAGCCGGCCGGGTCCGGGTCGACGGCTGCGACGAGGAGTCTCACCTCACGCCACCGTGATCCGCCGGCCGTCGCCGCCGACCTTCAGCTGGATCCTGCCGTCGCGGACGCCACCCACGAACAGGGAGATGATGGCCTGCTCGAGGCTGCCACCGCCGGGTGCGGCGGCGATGATGTTGATCGCCGGTGCCGCGCCACCGCCGCCGCCTGCGCTCGACATGAGCGTCTGTAGCTGCTTGGTCTGCTGGGCGGTGGAGACGAACTCGCCCCGGTTGCCCCAAATGATCTCGGGACCGCGCTCGCCGACGAGCTTCGGGCCGCTGAAGCCGATGGTGCCGCCGTTCGCGTACGCGCCACCAGTGTTGCGGCGTGGGTCGCCCCCGGAGACGACACCCTCACGGGAGACGTCGCCGACGCTGATGAACCGCGTTTTGATCGTGACCGTGGACAACAAGCCGTCGGCCGCCTTCACCTTGGCGATGTACTTGTCGACTTCCGCGGTGTTCGCGCCGTGCGCGACGAGAATGGCGCGGAGCTCCTCGAGCTGGCGCAGAAGCTCGGCGTTAGCCGTCTTCATGGCCTCTCGCGTACCGCCGGCGGCGTCGATGGCCGCGTCTCGCTGGTCCTCGTACGCCTGGATGACGTCGCGCAGCGCGTTCCGGTTTTCGATCGCAGCTGTGGTGTTTCCGGTCAGGACGTAGCCGTTCTCCGCGAACGCTTCCCGCAACTCCCGCAGCTGGACCACGGCGTTGTCGTTGGCCGCGCCGAGCTGGAGGAGGTCGCTGATCTGGCGTCCGAGTTGGTCGGATGCCTTGCGGGCCGCTTCGGCCAACTCCTTCTGCGCCTCCGCCATGTCGACCGTCGAGCCCTTTGCCCCGTCGAGTGACCGGGCGTAGGTCATGACGTCGTCGTCGGCGCCGCCGAAGAGCTTGATGCCGGTCAGCTTGCGGTTGGCGTCGATGATCCCGTCGAAGATCGCGTTGCCGCGCTTGTAGAAGTCCGACAGGAACGCGATGCCCTTGCCGACCCCGACGACGAAAGCGCCGGTGAAGTCGAGGATGTCGTGAAGTGCTTCGCCGGCGCCGTCCGCCGAGCCGGCAACGTCTTTCGACAGTTGCTTGAACGCCAAGCCGATCTT
Organism: Dactylosporangium sp. NPDC005572; assembly: GCF_040605515.1. Classification (NCBI taxonomy): domain Bacteria; kingdom Bacillati; phylum Actinomycetota; class Actinomycetes; order Micromonosporales; family Micromonosporaceae; genus Dactylosporangium; species Dactylosporangium sp. NPDC005572. The sequence goes on from NZ_JBEXCY010000108.1 coordinate 14,920, forward strand.
CGGCAGATCCTTCGCCAGGACTCCGAGCACCGGGCCGGACCCCTTGATGAGGATCCCGACTCCGTCGCCGATGCCCTTGACCAGGCCTCCGATACCGGCGGCGAGCGGGATGACGTACTTCGACGCCTCTTTGAACGGTCCGGCGAGGTCGATGTCCATGACCGCGTTGCGCAGGATCTGGATAGCCTCGAGCGTGGGCTTCTCGAACTCGGCAGAGGAGCGCTGCCACTGCTTCGAGATGTCGGCGATCGCCGCGGCCCAGGACTTGCGGAACGGCTCCGGATTGGCTGCGATCGCACCCGCGACGCCCGCGCCGATACCGGCCAGGCCGCCGCCGGCGAGCAGGGCAGCACCGCCGAGCGCGCCCGCGGCAGGTACAGCGCCGGCGCCGACGACGCCGAGCGCGAGTTTGCCGCCCGGGATCTTCGATGTGGCGTCGGCTGCGCCGCCGGCGATGCCTGAGATGCCTTTGGCGCCGAGCCCGAAAAGATCGCCGAGGGTGTTGCGGAGGACGCCGCGAGAGTTGCGCCGGTCGAGCAGGTCTTGAGCCTTGAGCTTCCTCGCCGCCTCTTCGGCCTTCTTGAGAGCGACCTCGTCGTCCCGCTGGATCCGCTTCTTGACCCGGGAGATCTTGTCGAGCTCGGCGTACTGCTTCTCGATGCTCTTCAGGATCTCCGGGTCGCCGGACTCGGCGTAGGACTTGTTGAGCTTGTCGAGCTCGGCGCGGGTCGACGACAGCTGCCCGTCGAGCTTCGCTGCGGCCTGCGCGGCCGCCCGCAGCTCTACCGCCGCCTTGTCGGAGCGCTTCCCGAGGACGTAGATGGAGTTGCCGGCCTTGACCGCTTCGTTCGAGGTGTCCTTGAGGTTCTTCTCGAGCCAGCCGCTGTCCTTCGCGGCCTTGCGGAACTCCGACCCGAGGACCGCGGTCGACCTGGCGGTCTTCTCCGCTTCGTCGGCGAGATCGTCGAGCGCCTTGCGGGCGTCGCGGGCGTCGCCTTCGATCTCAAGCTTGAGTTGGCGGGCCATCTAGACCCCCGGCTTCGGGGCGGCGACGATGAGGGCCAGGCCGCCGAGGTCGTCGACGGCGGCGCGCAGGACGTCGAGCATCGGCACGCCGCGGGCGGCGGCCAGCGACGCATACGCACCCAGCGGGACGTCGCCGTACCGCTCGTGCAGCGCGGCGAGCAGGTCATCGGGAAGCCGGTGGTCGACCTCGGCCAGGTCGTCGGCGTCGCTCATGGTGTGCTCCTCGCTTCCAGCAGGACGGCGGCGGTGTGCCCGGAGAGCGTCCGCGGGCCGGGCCGTGGGTGCTCCCACGGGTCGGTGCGGCGGGCGAGGAGCGCTTCCAACTCCCGCACCGGACCGCGCACCGTCGTAACGCCGGTGCGGGCTGGCTGCGGCATCGGCGCCGTCGAGCCGGTGTTGGTGAGGAACCGGCGCAGCTCGTTGGTGCGGGCCGCGGCGCGAACCTCCCTGATGTCGGCGTCGACCCACCGGGCCAGGGACCGCAACCCCGCGGTCGCGTCCGGGTACGCCGGGGTGTTGACCGGGGCTACGTCGACGAGCTGGCCGGTGAGGAGCCGCCGCAGCGGATAGCCCTGGTCCTCGGTGAGGCCCCACTCGTCGCCGCCGGTCGGCAGCCGGAACGCGAACGACGAGGCCCGCACGTCGCCGCGCTGGACGAGCTCGTACACGTCGGCGCGGCTGGCGGGTGGGTCGACTTCGTACCGCAGGCCGGTGTCGTCGATGTCCAGCAGCAGCGTGCCGCCGCCGGTCGTGCCGAGCAGGTAGTTGTCGTCGTGGTTGTACCGGGCGAGGACGTCCGGCCAGCCGTTGCCCTTGGAGCGGTTGAAGAACGCGGGTTCGATCTCCTCGACGAACCCGCCGAGATCCTTGCTCCTGCGGCGGAACTTGGCGGCGTAGCCGCCGATCTTGCGCCGGGTAGCCTCGACGAGCTCGACGGCGCCGCGGCTGTATCGGCGTTCCAGGTCCGACATCATGGGCTCTCCCGTCGAAGGTGCAGTTCACGCAGCCGGTGGATCGCCCGACGGGCTGGGGCGTCGCGCTGCTCGAGCTGGCAGTTGTCGCGGATCCACAGGGCCCGCTGAGCCTCGTTCCGCGGTGGTGGGCCCCACCGCTCCGGGAACGGGTTGGGGCCGCGCTGCGAGTTGGCGTACTCGGTGGCGCTGCGGAATTCGGTGTCGTCGTCGGGCGACTCGGCACCGGGCCGCATGATCCGGCGCAAACCGCCGGCGGAGGACCATTGACCGGGCCGCGTGACGGGATCGGTCCACCGGCCGGTCCGGTCGCGGACCAGCGGCGAGACGTAGCCGCCGTCTTCTTCGACCAGGTCGAGGGTGTTGTCGTCGCTCACCGGCGACTCCTTCTTGCTCGGCGGTTGGAATCGGGCGGGTCGGTCGAGAACCGCCGAGCACTCGACCGACCGCCACCCTCACCTGCGATTATCCCATGAATCGACGCACGAATCGACGCATGCTAGACGCGATCGACCCACTGTGCGAACCTGTCTCCGCCGGCGTGCTGCCGGTGGGTGGTGGCGATCTCGCAGACGCGGCTGATCCGGCGCTTGAGGTACAGCACCGCGACCACGTCGCCGTTGGTGACGGCGGCGCGCTGTGCCAGGTTCAGCCGCCGGAGCTCCCGTTCGCAGCCCTGCAGGTTCGCGACACGCTTCGGGTGCTCGTACCGGGACGCGAGGCTGATCACGCCTCCTCCTCCGGGTCGATGATGACCGGTTCGTCGAAGAGGAGGGACTCGTCCGTGAAGAGGCTCCAGCTGATGAAGCACAATGGCTTGCCCGCCCACCGGACTCGTAGGCCCTCCTCCTCGGTGGTGAACTCCAGCTGCTGATCGTCGTCCGAGATCGCGGCCGTGAGCACCGTCCGCTCTTTGCGGTCGGCCGGGTCAAGCCGGGCGATCGACTCATTGATCAGCTGGATGATTCGTTCCGTGGCAAGGCCGTACGGCTCGTCGGTGAGGTCGATGCCGACCGCAAAGAGCTCGATCCTGTCGTCGGCCATGCCAGGTGTGAGGTCGAACATCAGGCGCTCCCAGAGTGGTTGACGACGACGGCGACGCAGGCGCGGATGAGCGCGGCGTCCCAGCCGGACGGCTGCGGGATGACGCCGCAGGATGGGCAAAACATGGTGCCGGTGACGTTGCCGAAGGCGTCGCCCCCGACGTCGAGCAGCATGGACTTCGAGCACCTGCGGCACCGGTCGGTCACCGGCTCGAAGGCAAGGTCCGCCTTCACGACGGGTCCTCCGTCTTCGGTTGGGAAGCCGCGGCGTCGAGGGCCTTGACGACCGCGGTCACCTGAGTGGAGGTCATCTCACTGCGCGAGGCCGGGCGGGTGCCGGTGACTTCCTCGATGAAGTTGAGCTGGCCGTCCTTGTCCCTGATGCCGCCGGCGTTGAACGCGGCGAACATCCTCTTCAGCGCGCCCTCGCTCGCGGCGCGCGGCTTCTTGACCGCGGTTCGCTCGCTGGCCTCGGAGCCGTCGTCGTCCTCGGGCGCGATGCCGAGCATCGAGCAGAGTGCATACCTTCGCGCGTAGGTGATTTCGCTGCCCCGCTGCTGCGGTGTGCCGGACGGGTTGAGCGGGTAGTCCCCGCCTAGGTGCTCGCCGGACTCCAGGTGTGTGCAGGCGAAGCGCAGCACGAACTTGCCGTCGTCGCGCAGGGTCGGCAGGTCCGTCCACATCAGGCCGTGCGCGTGGAGCAACGGCTTCACCACGCGGTAGATCATCGCCAGGTCGACGTAGTTGTACGAGTAGTCGCGGCCGTTGCTGGTCTTCACCGTGGCGGTCAGCGGCTTGACGATCTCCGGCATGTGGGTCTGTAGCTCGTCCAGAGCCGCAAGGAGTCGGCTCGGTGTGGCGGTGTCGAGGTTGGTCATGCCGCTGCCCGCCAGTAGGTCGGCGACTTCGGGCACAGCTGGCACGCCGGGATCAGTGGCTGTCCGGCGGTTTCCGGCTGGTTCGCACCGCATCGCTTCTCGCCACAGCAGGGCCGGACCGTCGAAAGGTGTGGCGACGTTGTCACACCTTTCGACGCCTGGGTTGTGCCGAGCTTGTCACCATCCAGCGCGGTGGTCATGATGCGACCGCCGCTCCGCGCAGTTGCGGATTCCACGCGATCAGCACGTCGGCCTGCTCGTCCGAAAGCCCTTGCGCCAGGCATGCGCCGCGGAGCAACCCCTCCTCCTCCTTGGTCAGCGGCTGGTGCCCGCACCCGACCTCACAACCGCTGCTGTCCTTGACGGACTGGACAGCGCCCCGTAGCGTCCTCGTGCCCTGCAGCACGGCGTCGCCGAGCGCGGGGCAGTGCGCCAGCACGAACCGGGCCCACGGCATTGCCATCCGCTCCTCTTCGGCTTGCCGTTCCCGCCACTCCGCAATCCGGCGTTCGCGCTCCTCGACCCGGACCGCTTCGGCCCGTGCCGCGGCTTCCCGCCGACGAGCGCTGTCAGCGGCAGCGCGGCCTTCCTCGAGCGTGAGCTTCCCCTCGTTGACCAGCTCACAGATGTTCTGCGGGATCGGCCTGCCTCGCCACATACGACGCCGGGTCACTTCGCACCGTCCCATTTGCAGGACGCGAGCAACTCGTCGATGGTCGACGCCGGCAGGTCGGCGATGGACACGCCAGCCTGCGCCGCGGCGACCTGGATCGCACCGAAGAACCGGTCGATGTCCAGGTTGAGCCGGTCGACCACCTCGCCGAAGCTCTCGGCATCCGGCACCCGCTCGTACAACCGCACGTACACGGCGGCCTGCTCGGCGTCGGCGTGTGCCTTCGCCGCGCGGGCCAGATTGCGCTCGTGGAGCTTGCGGGCGAGTTCGCGGCAATCGGCAACGGTCATCTCCGGCGCCAGGCTGCCGATGACCGACATTCCGTACTGCACGGGCTGACCCGCGGCGACAACCCGCTCGATGACGGCCTCCGCGAACACCTCGTCCGGCATGCCTTCCTCGTGGCCGAGCGGCACCCGCCGCCGGCCGATCTGGCGGAGGAGCCGCTCCGCGTCGTGAAGCAGCCATTGCCGGTTGTCGTCGTTGCTGCGGGCGAGATACGTGTCGATGGTGTCGAGGGCGTCGAGGAAGCCGTACAGGCCTTCCCAGTCGCTGGCCTCGAGACAGCTCTCGCAGACCGGCTTTTCGTCGAGGACCGCGCGAACAGAGGGAAGTTGCTCGCCGCAGGCGCAGAAGCCGGGCGTCGGGTCGTACTGGGCTGAGTAGGTCGTCATCGGAGGCCCGCCAGGATGATCAGGGGCAGGGCACTCCACTGGTCGGCAAGATCGGCCAGGCGCTTGGTTTCGGCTGGGCCCCATTCACGCATTCGCTGTTCACGCTCCAGGTACTGGTATTGCCCGGGAAGGGCGAGCTTGATTTCGCCGAGGAGCTTGAACCTGATCGCCTCCTCGACAGCAGGGGTCGCGGCGGCGACGAGGGTGCCGTCACCCGTATGGCGGCCAACGATGTGAACCCAGCCGGCCCGTGCGTCACGGGGTGAGACCCGGCCGAGCGGCTCGATGAGGTCGGGAGCGACGACGTCGAGTTGGGCATAGACGCCAGCAGTGATTTGGCGCGAGCCGACCATGAGGACGCGCACCTCGGCGGTCAGCGTCTCAACGGTGGCGGTGGACATGGTGGTCATGAAGAGGCTCCTTCGGTTGGATGACGGGCCTTTCGATCGGGGCATGGCTCTCTCGCTCTCACACCTAAAGGTGTGTGAGAGCGTGAGAGCGTGAGAGCCATCTATGTCTTGCTCTCGTGAGAGCGTGTGAGAGCGTGTGAGAGTCATGACGCCACCGGGTTCCGTTCGAGCCGGTAGCGGATGAACCGCTTCGCGCCATCGGTTGAGATGACACCGTCCCTGATCAGGGCTTTCTTGTAGCGGTGGAAGGTCGCTTCCGCGAACACGTTGCTCTTCACGAGCGTGGAGATGCTGACCCAGTCGCTCTCATGGGCCTGCCACCACTCTGAGAGCGACCGCATGACGTTCGGCGAATTCCACTGTGGACGGCCAGCTTCGGCGGTGAGAGCCAGAATTGCGGACGATTCGTACGGAACCAGGCGCAGATTGATGTCCTCGAACGGCTCGGCATCTTTCTGTTTCTGGCAGCTCACCGTGACGTTGTTGTCGGCCTTGGCCACCTTGATGATCGTCGTGGCCGCACCCTCAAGTGCCGTGGATCCACGCATGTGATCGCCGTTGCGGCCCTGATGGTGAACGATCTTGACGCAGGCCTCTGTCTGCGCCCGGAGCCGGTCGACGCGGTGCACGAACAGACCCATGTCTCTGGCGGCGTTCTCATCCATGCCGACAGTGACCCGGGCCTGGGTGTCGATCACGATCTCCGCCGGCCGCAGCTCCACGGCGAGGTCCACCAGGGCGTTCCACTCGGCGTCGCTCGCGGCCTGCACGGCAACGGGAAGGAACCTCACGCCCATGGTTCGTGACATCGCGGCTTCCCACGCCCGGACGCGGGCACGGATACCCGAGACGCCCTCGGCGACGAGGTAGAGCACATCGCCCTGCCGAGTCCGGTGCCCCTGCCACGACTCGCCGGTGCTGATACACCCCGCCATGTCGAGCGAGACGAACGACTTGGCACTGCCGGGCGGGCCGATCACCCACACCAGCGAGTCGCGGTAAACGATGCCCTCGACGAGCGGCTCCGGCTCCGGGATGCCATCGAGGCCGGCAGAGTCGACCAGGGCGTCACGGAGGCGCACAGCAGCCGCTCGAGGCGTCCCGCCCGACAGCCCCTCCCGCACATCGGCGACAATTGCGGCCCGCACATCAAGGTCGTCGGCCTCACCAGCCTGGATCAGCCGGTGTCCCGCCATGACGAACTGTCGGCCTTCCGCCGCGGCACGGACACGGCGGGCGTAGTACGGCGCCGTCTGCACCACCGGGCACTCGGCCATCAACGTGTGCAGGTACGCGGCCCCACCCGGCATCCGTCCCAGGTCGCCAGACAACGACAGCCGCTCGGCGATGATGAACGGATCCACCGGAGCGCCGATCGCCTGCTGAGCGCTGACCGCGGCGTAGATGGCACGGTGGACCGGCAGCTCGAAGTCCTCCGCGTCCGCGACGACCGCAGAGACTGCGACGCGGGCGGCCTCATCCTGCAGGACGGCGCCGAGAACAACGCGCTCTGCGTGCCGTGCACTATTCTGAGGATGGATGACGGAGGTCGAGTCGGCTCGGGTGGTGACCGGGCCGTCTCGTTCGACCAGGGTCATGCGCATCGACCGCCGAAGGGCGCAACCCTCGCCGGCTCGTGCTCATCGCAGCGCCACCCGATGATGTATCTGCGGACCTCGGGACTGTGGCAGTGCCGTCGCGTCGTGCCGTTGTAGTGCCCACAGTGCCGCTCTTCCGCGATCACGCCGCCGCCTCCGCGTCGAGCGGGAGGCCGACTGCGGACTCGATGGCGAACATCTCCATCGCCGCGTTGATGCGCCGCACGAGCGCCTGGTCGCCGCTCTCATCGCTTGCCTTGTCCGCGACGTAGTTCTCTTGCGCGGCGAGCCAGCGTGGGTCGTCTCGGTAGTTCACGCTGCCTCCTGGTGCGAGGCGGCGAGTTCTTCCAGCTCCCGTTCGGCGGCTTCGGCAGCCTTGGTCGCCGCGGCGGCCTTCCGTCGCGACTGAGCCGAGCGCAGGGCGAGTTTGGTGAAGTGCGCCTTGCGAGCGAAGTCCGCACGGCGTGCGCGCTCGACTGGGTCGAGAGACCCGTCGGGGTCCACCTGACGCTCGAAGCGTTCCATCGCCGCGGCTCGAGCGGGCGCAGTCGCGGCCGTACGGTCCTCGGTGCCGGCCCAACGCGTGTAGGCCGCGGCTCGAGCGAGCAGCGCGGCTTCGTTGGGCGGAAGCTTGGTTCTCTTGGGCACGGCAGAGCCACCCTCTTCGGGTATGGCCGGTGCCCAAACGACGTGACCCTACGCGGGTCAGGCGCTAATCAGATGTGACCGAGCATAGCGCATCAGTCTGCGTTGTCACGCCAAACGACACGGCGATTGGACGCACCGCCGGCTAGGTGATCGGAGATCCAACCAACCGGCACGACGAACCCGTGCCCGTTGCCGCACTGAAGGACCGCCTCGCCGCTCGACTCGGTGAGCTTCGCCGCGAGCAGTTCCCGCCGCTCCTTGGTGTGGAAGTGGTCCAGGCCGGCCGTCTCGCGGTCGGTGGCCACACTCGGCATCGCCGCACCGTACAGAACCGGGCCCGCGGGAGTCGCGAACACTTCGCCTAGCTTGCCGTGGTCCCGCGGGCAGGCGATGGTGAGCAGCCTTAGCTTGCTCCGTTCCGTGCCCCGCTGAACGGCCAGGAGGACGGCCATTAGTTCGGGGATCTCTTCTGGTGGCAGCCACCGCACGGTCATAGCCGGTCTCCGTAGCTCAGCTTGCGATAGGACTCTCGGGCTCGGTCGGCTGCCGCCGCCTTGCCGTAGCGGTCGAGCATCGTGCGTGATCGCCAGCCACCAAGAAGCATCAGGTCACCCTCGCTCCCGCCGGCCGCCCGGAACGCCGACGCCCAGGTGTGCCGGAACATGTGCGGATGAACCGTCAAGCCGACCTGAGCGGCCCGCCGCTTCACGACCGCGTCGACGCCGTCCGCCGACAGCCGGGCCCGCCCGCGGTCGCCGAGCCACAGGTGCGGCTGGCCCGCGAACGGATGCTTCCGCCGTTCGCGGATGTACCTATCGAGCGCCTGGGCGGCCTTCACGCCGATAGGCACCGCCCGATGCCGGGGCCCGGAACGGTTCGAACCCTTGCCTGCGACGTAGACGATCCTGTCGCGCAGGTCGACATCTTCGAGGTCGAGCGCGGCATGCTCGGCGAGCCGGACCCCACCGTCTACGAACAGCCAAATGATCGCGGCGTCCCGGCGCGGCACGAAACCGGAGCCGGTGCACGTTCCGAGTAGAAGCCGGATCTGCTCGCCGGTCAGAACCGGCGTCTGCGGGTCATTCGGCGCCGGCGTCTTCACGGTCGCCGTGGGATCATCCGCGCGCTCGTCCTCGGTGACGAGCCACCGGTGGAAATGCCGCACGCCGGCGAACCAGCTGCGCGCCGAGCCCGACGACGTCGCTTCCCTGACGTGGATGAGCCACCCGCGGATGTGCTCGCGGGTGACCTCGAGCGGGCCCACGTCCGGGTGATGCTCGGCAAGCCAACCGGCGAGATTGGCCACCCCGTTGCGGTAGGACCGCACGGAATTGGCGGCGTAACCGTCGGCACGGAGGCTTAGGTCCCACGAGTCGCCGAGCACGGCGAAGTCGGGGTGTTGGGCTTGCGGCTCGGCGGGCATGCGCGTACGTTATCGGAACTAGGAGCGCTGTGCAAAACCTCCGAACGGACGACTAGCCAGCATCTTGACTGGTCAGAAGGTCTGCAAGCTCGGCAGCGTTCCTCTGCGCATAGTCCTGATAGCAGTTGTTCATCAGCACGTGCGTGCTCGACGCGTGGGCGGCCAGGTCGCGCAGCTTCGGCGCCCACTCGTGCAGCTCCCGCGAGGAGTACTCGTAGCCGAACTTCTCGTGGATGTCGCGGCTGGTCCAGTGGTCGCTGTGGCCGTGGAAGCGCACCATCGCCAGGCCGGCCGTGGCCTCCAGGACCGGCGGCACCGACTCGCGGTGGCCCTGCGGCATGTCGACCGCCACGTACGGCAGCTCGTGGCGGCGCAGGAAGTCCAGCGTCTCGGCCGCGTTGTCGCCGTCGAACCAGGAGTGGTGCCGCAGCTCGACCGCGACCGGCAGCGGGCTGCAGCGGCGCTGGACCTCGACGAGGGTCTCCTTGTTCGAGCGGCGGATCGTGAACCACGGCGGGAACTGGAACAGCACCGCGCCCAGCTTGCCGGCCTCGACGAGCGGGTCGAGGGCGCTCAGGAACCGGCTCCACACGTCCTCGTACGCCTGGGCCGGCAGGTCCTTGGGGTACACCGTCTGCTTGCCGGTCTCGGGGCGCAGGTCCGCGTAGATCGCGGCCGGGCGGGTCGGGTGCCCGGTGAGCAGGCTGAACGCCTTCACGTTGAACACGAACCCGGGCGGGGTGCGCTCGGCCCACAGCCGGGCGGTCTGCTCGGCCGGCGGGTGGTAGTACGTCGCGTCGACCTCGACGAGCGGGAACCGCGACGCGTAGTAGGCGAGGCGCCCCTCGGCGGTGTCGGTGCCCGGCGGGTACCAGCCCGACGCGAGCAGCGTCGGGTCCGTCCAGGACGCGGTGCCGACCCGGATGGCCATATGCTGCATTGTGCTCTCCCTCGGCTGGAACGACGTGCTGAGCTGGCGTTCCCGGCGGCAGCTCCTGCACCGCCCGGACGCCGACCCGCTCGGCGTGGTCCGCGCCCTCGCCGGCGTGCAGGCCCAGGTCACGGCGTCGGCCGAGCAGGCCGTCGCGGCCCGCACCCCGGTCGTTGACGCGGCGCCGCTGCGCGCGGCCGTCGCCGACCGGCGGCTGGTGAAGACGTGGGCGGCCCGGGGCACCCTGCACCTGCTCGACGCGGCCGAGGCCCCCGCCCACCTGGCCCTGCTGGCCGCGTCCCGCACCTGGGAGAAGGGCTCGTGGCAGCGGACGTTCGTCACCACGGACCAGCTGGCGAAGATCGCGGCCGCCGCCTGGGACGTTCTCGACGGTACCGTGCTGAGCCGCGACGAGCTGACCACCGCCATCGTCGAGCACGCCGGCGACCCCTCGATCGAGGAGCACCTGCGCTCGGGCTGGGGCACCGTCCTGAAGCCCCTGGCCTGGCAGGGCCTGCTCGTCTACGGCCCGAGCAGCGACAACCGCGTCACGTTCACCCGCCCCGACACGTTCGTGCCCGGGTGGACCGGCCTGCCGGACCCGGAGTCCGCCGCCGGGACGGTGATTCCGTCGTACCTCGGCGCGTACGGCCCGGCCTCACCCGCCACGTTCGACCAGTGGCTCATCCGCGGCGCCTCGAAGAAGGCCGTGCTGAAGGGCTGGTTCGCCGCGCTCACCTCGGCGGGCGTGCTGTCCGAGGTCGACGTGGAGGGCGAGGTGCTGTACGCGCGGACCGAGGACCTGCCGTCCCTCGCCGCCCCGGAGCCGTTCGACGAGGTCCGCCTCCTGCCGGCCTTCGACCAGTTCGTCCTCGGCCCCGGCACGTCGGACACCCGCGTGGTCCCGGCGGCCCGCCGCGCCGAGATCAGCCGCGCGGGCGGCTGGATCGCCCCGGTCATCGCGTACCGCGGCCGCGTCTGCGGCACCTGGGAGCGCACCGCCGGCGGCGTCACCCTGAACCCGTTCCCGGAGCAGGGCCCGCTCCCGAAGCGCTCCGTGGACGCCGAACTGGCCCGCCTGACAGACCCCACCCCCTGACCCCGCCCACTACCTCGAGGACGCCGGGCAGCCCGACCCAGAACGGGCGGTCGCGCCTCAGAAGAGCCGTTACTCCTGCGGGTCCTTGAGGAGCGTGCGGGCCTTCTCGGGGTCCAGTTCGCCCTTGCCGGACAGGCCGGCGGACGGGCAGTCGGCCAGCAGCGGGCAGGCGCCGCAGGCCGGCTTCTGGGAGTGGCAGGTGCGGCGGCCGTGGAGGATGAGCAGCAGGTTGGCCTCGACCCAGTCCTTGCGGGGGAACAGGGTGCGGATGGCCTGCTCGGCCGTGTCGACGTCGCGGGCGGGGGACCAGCCCAGGCGTTCGGCGACGCGGCTCACGTGGGTGTCGACCGACACCGCGGGGATGGCGAAGGCGCTGCCGAGGACCATGTTGGCGGTCTTGCGGCCGACCCAGGGGAGGGCCACGAGCTCGTCGACGGTGCGGGGGACCTCGCCGCCGTGGTGCTCGACCAGGGCCGTGGCCAGGGCGATCACCGACTGGGTCTTCTTGCGGTAGTAGCCGACCGGGACCAGGATCTGCTCCATCTCCGGCGGGTCGGCGGCGGCCAGGTCGGCGGCCGTCGGGTAGCGGGTGAAGAGGGCCGGGGTCACCGCGTTGACCCGCTCGTCGAGGGTCTGGGCGGCGAGGACGGCGGCGACGAGCAGCTGCAGCGGCGAGGCGAAGTCGAGCTCGAGGCGGGCGGCGGGATAGCGCACCCGCAGCAGGCGCAGGATCTTGCGGGCCCGCCGGACCGTGGCGGTGTCGAACTCGACCTCAGCAGCAATCACCGCCCGACCCTACGTCCCGGGTACGACATTTTCCGGCGCCCTTCGGACCTGCAGGCGGCCCGCGTCCCCGGGTGGGGGACGCGGGCCGCGAAAGGGGACAAGATCAGGCGACCGGCAGCAGGTCCGGGACGGCCGGGTCGTCGGCGGGGTCGCCGGCGGGGCGCAGGGCCAGGGCCAGCACGTCGGCCACGTCCGCCAGGGCGTGGACGGTGAGCTGGGAGCGGACCTCCTCCGGCAGGTCGTCCAGGTCGGGCTCGTTGCGCTTCGGGATGATGACCTCGGTCAGGCCCGCGCGGTGGGCGGCGAGCAGCTTCTGCTTCACGCCGCCGATCGGCAGGACCCGTCCGGCCAGGGTGACCTCGCCCGTCATGCCGAACTCGGGGCGGACCGGGCGGCCCGTCGCGAGGGAGGCCAGGGCGGTCACCATCGTGATGCCGGCGCTCGGGCCGTCCTTCGGCACCGCGCCCGCCGGGACGTGCAGGTGGATGCGGCGCCCGGCCAGCTCGTTCGGGTCGATGCCGAGCCGGCGGCCGTTGGAGCGCAGGTACGACAGGGCGATGTGCGCCGACTCCTTCATGACGTCGCCGAGCTGGCCGGTCAGGGTCAGGCCCGGCTCGCCCTCCATGGACGTCGCCTCGATGAACAGCACGTCGCCGCCGGCGCCCGTCACCGCGAGGCCGGTCGCCACGCCGGGGACGGCGGTGCGCTCGGCCGACTCCGGGGTGAACCGGGGGCGGCCCAGGTACCGGGCCAGCGTGGTGGCGTCGACGTGGACCGGCTCCGGGGAGCCGGCCAGGGCCACCGCCACCTTACGCAGGACCTTGGCCAGGGCGCGCTCCAGCTGGCGCACACCGGCCTCACGGGTGTGCTCGCCGGCGATCGCCGCCAGCGCGTCGTCCGTGATGGTGAACTCGGCGGCGGTCAGACCCGCGCGGGACAGCTGCCGGGGCAGCAGGTGGTCGCGGGCGATGGCGACCTTCTCCTGCTCGGTGTAGCCGTCCAGGGTCACCAGCTCCATCCGGTCCAGCAGCGGGCCGGGGATGTTGTCGACCACGTTGGCGGTGGCGAGGAACAGCACGTCCGACAGGTCGAGGTCGACCTCCAGGTAGTGGTCGCGGAACGTGTGGTTCTGCGCCGGGTCGAGAACCTCCAGGAGCGCCGCGGCCGGGTCGCCGGCGTAGCCGACGGCCAGCTTGTCGACCTCGTCGAGGAGCACGACCGGGTTCATCGAGCCGGCCTCGCGCAGGGCGCGCACGATCCGGCCGGGCAGCGCGCCGACGTAGGTGCGGCGGTGGCCGCGGATCTCGGCCTCGTCGCGGATGCCGCCGAGGGAGACCCGGACGAACTTGCGGCCGAGGGCCCGGGCGACGGACTCGCCGAGGCTGGTCTTGCCGACCCCGGGCGGGCCGGCGAGGGCGAGCACGGCACCGGAGCCGCGGCCGCCGACGACCTCCAGGCCCTGCGCGGCCCGCCGGTTGCGCACGGCGAGGTGCTCCAGGATGCGGTCCTTCACGTCGGCCAGGCCGGCGTGGTCGGCGTCGAGCACGCCCCGGGCGTCCGAAAGATCCGTATTATCAGTCGTGCGGACATTCCACGGCATTTCGAGGACCGTGTCCAGCCAGGTGCGGATCCAGCCCGCCTCCGGCGACTGGTCACTGGCCCGCTCCAGTCGGCCGACCTCCCGCAGCGCGGCCTCGAGCACCACCGGAGGAAGCGGAGCCGACTCCACGCGGGAGCGGTAGTCGGCCGAGCCCGACGGCTCGTCCTCGCCGAGCTCCTTGCGGATCGCGGCCAGCTGCTGGCGCAGCAGGAACTCGCGCTGGGTCTTCTCCAGGCCCTCGCGCACCTCGTGGTTGATCTTCTCGTTGACCTCCTGCTCGGCCGCGTGGGCGCGGGCCCACTCGACGAGCAGCTCGAGCCGGGCGGTCACGTCCGGGGCCTCGAGGAGCTCGATCTTCTGCCGGAGCGTGAGCCACGGGGCGTACCCGGCGGAGTCGGCGAGCTCGGACAGGTCCGTCATCCGTTCGACGGTGTCGACGACCTGCCAGGCGCCGCGCTCCTGGAGCACGCCGATGACCAGGGCCTTGTACTCGCGGGCGAGCTCGCGGGCCTTGCCGGCCGGGGCGGGCTCGTCGACCGGGGCGGCCTCGACCCACAGGGCCGCGCCGGGACCGGGGACGCCGGCGCCGATGCGGGCCCGCTGCAGGCCGCGGATCACGGCCGCCGGCTCGCCGCTGGGGAGCCGGCCGACCTTGTCGAGGACGGCGATGACGCCGAACGAACCGTATTCACCGTCGAGCCGCGGGACCGCGAGGACCCGTTTGTCGCCGGCGGCGCGCGCCGCGTCGACGGCCGCCTGCGTGGTGGCGTCGAGCGTCACGGGAATGACCATGCCGGGAAGCAGGACGTCGTCGTTCAGCGGGAGAACCGGGAGCGTTGCCATGACACACCTGCCATCAGTAGTTGAGCGTGTCAGGCTTAAGTAACAAACCGTTCCCTCTGTTCCCGTCAGGCCACCACGTGTGACCCAGGCCACTCGTAGTCCGGCAGCCGCACCGCGGTCGCCGTCCGGGTCGCCATCCAGGAGAACAACCGGCGCAGCGGCGGTAGTCCGCCCATCATCCGGAAGAACCGGTCGCGCTGCGCGATCTGCCGGGCGGTCGCCGGTGCGAGGAACGCGGCCCCGCCCGCGGCCTGCCGCTGGCAGGTGGCGGCGTAGGGCCGCATGACCGCCTCGTAGCGCTCCAGGGCGGCCGGCAGCGCAGACGGTGTAGATCGGGCCAGCTCCGACGCGAGGACGTAGGCCCCGACGACCGCCAGGCCGGTGCCGTTGCCGCCCGGGCCGGCGGCGTGCGCGGCGTCCCCGAGCAGCACGACCCGCCCCGAGGACCAGCGGTCGAGCACCACCTGGGTCGCCTCGTCGAACCACCAGTCCTCGGTCGCGGCCATGGCGTCGAGCAGCTCCGCCACCCGCCACCCCGCACCCTGGAACGCGGCGGCGACGGTCGCGCGCTCCCGGCGGTACACCTGCTGCGAATGGGTGAAGAAGAGCTGGACGACGCCGTCGCGCCCGTGCGGGGACGCCACGGTGACCGAGCGCCCGGGCTCGGTGTAGAGCGCGCCGTCCGGAAGGCTCAGGGAGCCGGGCACGGTGAAGACGCAGCCGTGCAGGCCGAGCGGCCGCAGGACGCCGGGGTCGTCCCCGAAGGCGAGGCGCCGCACGGCGGAGCGCAGGCCGTCGGCGCCGACGACGAGGTCGAACCGCCCGGTGGACCCGTCGTCGAAGGTGACGTCCACCCCGGACGGATCCTGGGCGAGCGAGCTGATCCGGATGCCGAAGGTGTACCGCGTGTGCCCGCGCGTGGCGTCGATGAGCACCCGGCTGAGGTCGCCGCGCAGGATCTCCAGGTCGCCGGAGAACACGGCCGCCGGCATGGTCGCCACCCGGCGCCCGGCGGCATCGACGACGGCCAGGTCGCCGGTGCGGGTGGCGTGCGGGCGCAGCAGCGGCAGCAGCCCGGTGCGCTCCAGGACGCCCAGGTGGACCCGGCCGCGGAAGTCGACCGCCCAGCCGCCGGGCCGCGGCGCGGGCGCCCGCTCGACGACGGTGACCCGGTGGCCGTGGGCGTGCAGGCAGTGCGCGAGGGCGGGCCCGGCGATGCCGGCCCCCGAGACGAGGATGTCCATGCCCGGCGACTATACGCGCGTCTTATACGCTTGTATAGAACGCCCGTATACTATGATCGCCGCCCATGGGACACCGCGAAGACCTCCTCGACGGCGCGGTCCGCTGCCTCTACGAGAAGGGCTACGCGCGCACCACCGCCCGCGACATCGTGGCCGCCTCCGGCACCAACCTCGGCTCCATCGGCTACCACTACGGCTCGACGGAGGCGCTGCTCAACACCGCGCTCATGAAGGCCATCGAGACCTGGGGCCACGAGCTGGCCACCGTGCTGCTCGGGCCGGGCGGGGAGGAGCTCACCGGCCTGGCCCGCTTCGAGGCGTACTGGACCCGGGTCCTCGACACCATGGCCGCCCACCGGCCGGTGCTCGTCGCGACGTTCGACGCCGTGATCCAGATGGACCGCGCCCCCGAGCTGCGGGCCATGCTCACCGACGGCATGCAGGGCGCCCGGGCGCTGTGGGCGCACGTGTTCCACCACATCGACGCGGCCGTCGAGGGGGAGAAGGCCCGGCAGGTCGGCTCGTTCTACCAGGCGCTGCTGTCCGGGGTGATCGCCCAGTGGCTGATCGACCCGGCCAACGCCCCGTCCGGCCGGGACCTCGCCGAGGCGCTGCGCACGATCGCGGCGGAGCTGCGGTGAACCGGCTCCTCCTCGGGGTCCTGCTCATCGGCGCGGTCGGCCGCGCCCCGCTCACCTCCGTCGGCCCGCTCGTCAGCGAGATCCGCGCCGACCTCGGCCTGTCCTCGGCCGCGGCCGGGCTGCTCACCACCCTGCCGCTGCTCGCGTTCGCGGTGTTCTCGCTGGTCGCGCCGCTCGTCGCCGGGCGGGCCGGGCTGGAGCGCAGCCTCGCCATCGCGCTGCTGCTGCTCGCAGGCGGCATCGCGGTACGGTCGCTGCCCGCCCAGCTGTGGACCGGCACGATCGCGGTGGGCGCCGCCATCGCCTGCTTCAACGTGCTGCTGCCCAGCGTCGTCAAGCGCGACTTCCCCGACCGGGTCGCCCCGGTCACCGGCGGCTACTCGGCGACGCAGAGCGTTGTCGCGGCGGTCGCCTCCGGCACGGCCGTCCCGCTCGCCGCGGCGGCCGGCGGCTGGCGCTGGGCCCTGGCGTCGTGGGCGCTGCTGGTCGTCGTGGCGGTCGCCGTCTGGGCCCCGTCCGTCCGGGAGGCCGGTCCGGGCGCGAACGGCGCGGCCCGCGCCCCGCTGCCCTGGCGCAGCGGCCTGGCCTGGCAGGTGACGCTGTTCATGGGCCTGCAGTCGCTCGCCTTCTACGTCCTCATCACCTGGCTGCCGACGATCGAGCGCGACCACGGCATCGACCCGGCGGTCGCCGGCTGGCACCTGTTCGCGTACCTGGCCGCGGCCGTCGCCGCGAACCTGCTCGTGCCGCTGTTCATGCGCGCCGGTGCGGCCCAGGCCGACCAACGCCTCGTCGGCCTGGGCTGCGCGGTGTGCATCGGCGCCGGGGTGGCCGGGCAGCAGTGGCTGCCGTGGAACGCCTGGTGGGCCCTCGCGTCGGTGCTCGTCGCCGGCTTCGGCGCGGGCATGGCGATCGTGGTGTGCCTGTCGCTGTTCAGCCTGCGCACCACCGACGCCCGGCAGGCCGCGGCGCTGTCGGCGATGGCCCAGTCGACGGGCTACGGCCTCGCGGCCGGCGGCCCGGTGCTCATCGGCGCCCTGCGCGACGCCGCCGGCTCCTGGACCGTGCCGGTCGTGGTCCTGTGCGCCCTCACCCTGGCGATGGCCGTCGTCGCGTGGCTGTCGGGCCGCCCGGGGACGGTCGCCTGAGTGCCGGGCCTGCGGCCCTGAGCAGCGGCGCGAGCCGGCGGGCGGCCTCGGCCAGGTCGGCCGGGCCCAGCATCGAGAACGACAGGCGGACGTGGTCGTCGGGGCCGCCGCTGGCGAAGAACACGCGGCCGGGCAGGAACGACACCCCGGCCGCCTCGGCCGCCGGGAGCGCCGGCGCGCCGGGCAGCCAGGCGAACCAGCCGCCCGCCGGCACCGGACACGCCACCCCCTCCGCGTGCAGCGCGGCCACCAGCGCGTCGCGGTGGCCCCGGTAGCGGCGCACGACCGACGCCACGTGCCGGTCGAACCCGCCCGAGCGGCCGAACGCGGCCATCGTCAGCGCCACCGTGTGGTTGACGCCGCCCCCGCTGTCGACGTACCCGCGGCGCACCAGCGCCGCGACCAGGCCCGGCGGGCCGGTCAGCCAGCCCAGCCGCAGGCCCGGCGCGACCGACTTGGCGAACGAGCCGATCCGGACCACGGGCGCGCCGTCGCCGAGCGCCCACAGCGACGGCGGCGCCGGCCCGTCGTACGCCAGCTCGCGATACGTGTCGTCCTCGACGACCGTCAGGCCGAGCCGGTCGGCGGTCACGGGCAGCGACCGGCGGGCCGGATCGGGCAGCGACACGCCGGTCGGGTTGGTGAACGTCGGCACGAGGTAATACAGCCCCACCGTCCGCCCGGCCCGGCGCAGCCGCGTCACGACCTCCTCGAGCGCTCCCGGATCCGGCGGTACCTCCACGAGCTCGGCGCCCCGGTCGGCGAGCACCCGCAGGGCCAGGTGGTAGGTCGGCGCGTCGACCAGCACCACGTCACCCGGCTCGACGAGCTGGGTCGAGAGCAGCTCCAGCGCGTGCGAGGCGCCCGCGGTCACGAACACCTCCGCCGGCACCGGCGCGCGGGCGTCGGTCACGGTGAGCCGCTCGCACAGCCACGCCGCCAGCTCGGCCGGGCCGGCCTCGTGACCGTAGGCGAGCGCCTGCCAGCCGAACTCGCGCAGCGCCGCCCCGGTCGCGGCGGCCCAGTCGCCGACCGGCAGCGCGTCCGGGTGCGGATGACCCCAGGACAGGTCGAGCACCCCGGGCCGGCCGGCGTACTGGATGGTAGGCATACCAGCTCACGGTACGGTACTTGCGCGCCCGCCCCGGCCGGTCCACCATCGATGGATGCCGAGGCCGCACCAGCAGCGCGTCGCGTGGGACGGAGCACGGGTCATCGTTCACGCGTCAGCCGACAACGACTGGGCCGTGTGGTTCGCGAACTGGCTCAACGCGCAGGCGGGCCCGCCGTGGGGGCAGCTCGTCATGGACTCCCGCGCCCGGATGGTACGCGGCTACGGCTACGAGTCCGCCGCCCTCGAGTCGGGGCTGTGGCGGGTCCGCCTCGGCGACCTCATGGAGGAGCGCCCCGACCTGGTCGGGCCGCTCGCCGAGATCTTCCGGGAGACCACCGACCAGCTCCGGGCGGCCGCTGCCTGACACCGCCGGCCTCGTCTCCCGCCGGGCCGGGGTGCGCCGGCGTGCCCACGCGGTGGGCCACGGGCGATGCCCCCGGCAACGTAGGATGCAGTCGTGCGAACGCTGGAGTCGTTGCTGGACGAGGGTGCGAGCGTGGCGGTGGAGGGCTGGGACTTCTCCTGGTTCGCCGGCAGTGCTCCCAGAGCCACCGAGGAGCGCCCGCCCTGGGGCTACGCCCGGCAGCTCGCCGGGCGGTACGCAGCCGCCCGCGCCGCGCTGGACGTGCAGACCGGGGGCGGTGAGGTGGTCCGCGAGGCCCTCACCGCGGCGCAGCGGGTTCCGGCGGTACTGGCGGTGACCGAGTCGTGGGCCCCGAACGCGGCACTGGCCCGCGACGCCCTCGCACCGTGGCGGGCCGAGGTGGCCGAGGTCCCCGACGACGCGCCGCTGCCGTTCCCCGACGGCCGGTTCGACCTCGTCACCAGCCGCCATCCCGCGCGGGTGAACTGGCCCGAGCTGGCCCGGGTCCTGGCGCCCGGCGGCACCTACTTCGCCCAGCACGTCGGCGTCGGCACCGCCGCCGCGCTGACCGACTACATGATGGGTCCGCAGCCGCACGGCGACGCGCGCAGCCCGGCCCGGGCGGCCGCCGACGCCGCCTCCTGCGGGCTGCGGCTCGTCGACCTGCGCGAGGCGACGCTGCGGCTGGAGTTCTTCGACGTCGCGGCGGTCGCGGTGTACCTGCGCAAGGTGATCTGGATCGTCCCCGGGTTCACCGTCGAGGGGTACCGCGACAAGCTCGCCGAGCTGCACGAGCGGATCCGGCAGCAGGGGCCGTTCGTGGCACACACCACGCGGTACCTCATCGAATGCTCCCGCCCGGTCGCGCCGCTGTAGGTTGATGCCGAAGGAGCCCTACCCGCCACTGCTGCTGGAGAAGTCTCATGAGCGACACGCCCGTCAACGTCACCGTGACCGGCGCGGCCGGCCAGATCGGTTACGCCCTGCTGTTCCGCATCGCGTCCGGGCAGCTGCTCGGCGCGGACACGAAGGTCAAGCTGCGGCTGCTGGAGATCCCGCAGGCCGTGCGGGCCGCCGAGGGCACCGCGCTGGAGCTGCAGGACGGCGCGTTCCCGCTGCTGGCCGGGGTCGACGTGTTCGACGACCCGAAGGGGGCCTTCTCCGGCACCAACGTCGCCCTGCTCGTCGGCGCCCGCCCGCGCACGAAGGGCATGGAGCGCGGCGACCTGCTCGAGGCCAACGGCGGCATCTTCAAGCCGCAGGGTGAGGCGATCAACGCCGGCGCCGCCGACGACATCAAGGTCCTCGTCGTGGGCAACCCGGCCAACACCAACGCCCTCATCGCCCAGCGCAACGCTCCCGACGTGCCGGCCGAGCGGTTCACCGCGATGACCCGCCTCGACCACAACCGGGCCGTCGCCCAGCTGTCGGCGAAGCTCGGCGTGGCGGTCGCCGATATCAGCAAGGTCACCATCTGGGGCAACCACTCCGCCACCCAGTACCCGGACATCGTCCACGCCACCGTCGCCGGCCGCAACGCCGCCGAGGCCGTGAACGACCAGCAGTGGCTGGAGAACGAGTTCATCCCGCGGGTCGCCAAGCGCGGTGCCGAGATCATCGAGGTCCGCGGCGCCTCCTCGGCGGCCTCCGCCGCGTCGGCCGCCATCGACCACGTCTACGACTGGGTCAACGGCACCCGCGCCGGTGACTGGACCTCGGCCGCGATCGTCTCCGACGGCTCCTACGGCGTCCCCGCCGGCCTGATCTCCTCGTTCCCGGTCACCTCGGCCGGTGGCCGCTGGGAGATCGTGCAGGGCCTGGACATCGACGCGTTCTCCCGCGCCCGCATCGACGCCTCGGTGGCGGAGCTGGACGAGGAGCGCGCCGCGGTGGAGCGCCTCGGCCTCATCTGACGCACACCCCGCCACAGGGCCGGCAGCCGCAAGGCTCCCGGCCCTGTCCCGTCCGCCTCTCGGGCCGTCGGCGCCGCTGGTGAC
This sequence comes from Dactylosporangium sp. NPDC005572, assembly GCF_040605515.1. Lineage (NCBI taxonomy): Bacteria > Bacillati > Actinomycetota > Actinomycetes > Micromonosporales > Micromonosporaceae > Dactylosporangium > Dactylosporangium sp. NPDC005572. The sequence goes on from NZ_JBEXCY010000108.1 coordinate 36,031, forward strand.
ATTTGCACTACGACAAAGGGTCTGCGTTCGCCCCCGGCTGGCGGGGGCGGTACGGTCTGGTCCGACGTACCAAGGGCGGACGGGAGACACACGCGTGAAGGTGAACGCCGAGGCGAGGCAGCGGCTCAGTGCGCTCCTGCGGTCGCACGAGGACGAGATCGTCAAGCGGTGGAGCGAGCTCGCCGCGCGGAGCCTGCGCGGCCGGCTCACCGAGGCCGAGCTCAACCGGCAGGTCCGCGACGTCTACGCGGCGCTGCTGGGCATGCTCGACGGCGCCGGCGACGGCGAGCTCACCGGCGTGCAGGGCGGCGAGTCGCGGGCGTCCCTGGCCGAACTGTCGACCGACTGGGCCCGCCAGGGGTTCACCCCCACCGAGACCGCCAACCTGGTCTTCACCGTCAAGGAGGTCGTCCTCGGCCTCGAAGGGACCAGCGACGGCGACGGCGTCTCGAAGGACTTCCTCGTCCTGTCGCTGCTCGTCGACGAGATGGGCCTGTTCACGTTCGAGACGTTCACGAAGGCCCGCGAGGCGATCATCGCCGACCAGACCGAGCAGCTGCTGGAGCTGTCGACGCCGGTCGTGAAGCTCTGGAACGGCGTGGTGGCCGTGCCGCTCGTCGGCACCCTCGACTCGGCCCGCGCGCAGGTCGTCATGGAGAAGCTGCTGCAGACCCTGGTCGACACCGGGTCGGGCTTCGCGATCGTCGACATCACCGGCGTGCCGGCCGTCGACACCCAGGTCGCCCAGCACATCCTCAAGACGGTCGTAGCCGCCCGGCTGATGGGCGCCGAGTGCATCATCTCCGGCATCCGCCCGCAGATCGCGCAGACCGTCGTCGCGCTCGGCATCGAGTTCGGTGACATCGTCACCAAGGCGACCCTCGCCGACGCCCTGCAGCACGCCCTCCGCGCGAGCGGGGTCGACCTGGTCAAGCGCAAGGCGGTCTGATGGACCGGGTGCCCGTCCTGAAGATCGGCGACATCCTGCTCGTGTCGATCCAGCTCGACCTCGACGACCAGACCGCCATGCAGCTGCAGGAGGACCTGTCCGACCGGATCGTGGAGACCGGCGCGCACGGCGTCGTCATCGACATCTCGGCCCTGGAGATCGTCGACTCGTTCATCGGCCGGATGCTGTCCACGATCGCGGCCGTGTCGCGGGTCCTCGACGCCGAGACGGTCGTCGTGGGCATGCGCCCGGCGGTCGCGATCACCCTCGTCGAGCTGGGCCTGTCGCTCAACGGCGTACGGACCGCCCTCAACGTCGACAAGGCCCTGGAGATCCTGGCGGAGGTGCGTCAGATCCACGGTGTCGGCGTGCTCACGGTGGCCGACGATGACGGCGCCTGAGACCGGCGAGCTGACCCGGCTCGACATCGGCGACGACAAGGACGTCGTGCGGGTGCGCCAGGCCGTGCGGCTGGCCGCCGTCGCGGCGAAGCTGCCGCTGGTCGACCAGACCAAGCTGGTCACCGCGGCGAGCGAGCTCGCCCGCAACACCCTCATCCACGGCGGCGGGGGATACGCGACCGTCGGCGGCGTCCACAACGGCCGCCGGGCGGGGGTACGGGCCGAGTTCGTCGACACCGGCCCCGGCATCGCCGACCTCGACCTCGCGTTCACCGACGGCTACACCACCGGCTCCGGCCTCGGCCTCGGCCTGAGCGGCTCCCGGCGGCTCGTCGACGAGTTCGACATCCAGACCACCCCCGGCGCCGGCACGCGCATCACGGTCACCAAGTGGGCCCGGTGAGCGCCCCCGGGCCGCCACCGTCGGTCGAGGAGCTCGGCTGGGTCAGCGTCGGCGACGCCGGCGCGGCCGGGATCGCCCGCCGGCTCGCCGTCGACGCCGCCCGCCGGCTCGGCTTCACCGAGCAGCGGGCCGGCGAGGTGGCCATCGTCGCCGCCGAGCTGGCCAGCAACCTGCACCGGCACGCCGACGGGGGCGCGCTGTCGGTGCGCATCCTGCGCCGCGGCGCCACCGGCGGCATCGAGCTGGTCGCCGTCGACAGCGGGCCGGGCATGGCCGACCTGCCGTTCGCCAGCGCCGACGGGCACTCGACCGCCGGTACCCTCGGCATCGGCCTCGGCGCCGTCCAGCGCCTCTCCGACGCCGCCACCGGCTTCTCCGTGCCCGGCCGGGGCACCGTCTACGCCGTGCGGCTGTGGCCCGGCCCGTCCGGCGACCACGCCGGGCCCCCGGTCGGCGGGCTGTCCCGGCCGATCACCGGCGAGCAGGTCTGCGGCGACCGGTACGCGGCCCGCGTGCACGACGGCGCGCTGCTCGTGCTCGTCGCCGACGGCCTCGGCCACGGCCCGCTCGCCGCGGCCGCCGCGGCGGCGTACTCGCCGTGGTCGGCCCGGATCGGGATGCCGACCACCTGCACCGGGGCGAG
>NZ_JBEXCY010000109.1:0-38386 GCF_040605515.1 Dactylosporangium sp. NPDC005572
CCCGGATCGCGGCGGCCGCGGCCGAGGACCAGGCCGCGGCCGAGGACCAGGCCGAGGCCGCCGCGCGGGTGATCGCCGGGGGTGGCCACGACGGCCGCCGCTACGACCTCGCCGCCCCCGATACGATCGGCTGGGACGAGCTGGCGGCCCTGGCCGGCCCCGGGATCGCGTACCGCCCGGTCACCGACCCCGACTTCCACGCGACGGCGGTCGCCGGCGGCTTCCCGCCGCACGTGGCCGACCAGCTGGTCGAGCTGTACCGCGCGTTCCGCTCCGGCTGGGCCGGTGCGCCGACGACCGACCTGGCGTCGCTGCTCGGGCGCGCTCCGGCGACCGCCCGGGAGGCCGTCGAGCGCGCCGTCGCAACCTGGTCCTGGTCGTAGGCCTGCTCCTAGGTCCAGTCGCTGATGTCGACCTGGTCCGGGAACGGGCGGCCGCGGCCCTGCTCCGTCAGCTCCTTCAGGCTCAGCAGGAACGTCGCCCACCTGGTGCTGCAGTGGTGCATGAACTCGACCGGCTCGCGCCAGCCCTCGTGCTTGAACAGCACGATCGTGTACTCGCCGCGCCGCTCCAGCCGCCAGTCGATCTCGGTGCCGATCCACTCCGCCGGACCGTCGGTGACCCGCCAGCGCACGTGCCCCGCCGGGTCGAGGTCCACGATCTCCATGTCGAACCCGCCGGCTTCCCCGAACCGGAACGCCAGCTGTCCTCCGACCTCGCTCTTGCCGACCGTGTCCGCGGTCCACCACCCGGCGAGTCCCTCGATCGTCGTGACCGCCCGGTACACGTCGTCCAGCGGGGCGACGCAACCGACCCGGTGCAGGATGTCGACCATGTTCTGACTCCTTCGTTTGTGCAACCTTCGGTTGCACGAAACCTACAACGCTTGCGATGCAATGTGCAACAACTGGTTGCGCGAGCGCCTGAACTGGCCGTTCGGAGGCGGGCGGGTGGCCGGAACGTGGGCTACGCTGCCGAGCTTGTGGCGGACCCATGCGTGCAGTGCGGAGCGACTGGATACTCGGCCCCACTCGGCACGGACGGTCCGCTCTGCGTGACGCACGGTGGGGTGCCGTCGGCCGCGGCCGTCGCGGCGCTCGTGGCGGGGCCACCGCCGCCGCAGCGGTCGCCGTGGTGGTGGCAGGCGTTCACCTGGCTGCTCGTCGTGGCGACCGTCGGGCACATGGCGACGCTGGTCGTGCAGATCGTCGCGCTGCGGCGGGAGAGCGCGCTCGTCGCCCGCTACCCCGACGATCCCGACGCGCTCGACGGGCCCGACGCCGACCGGGTCTTCGAGCTCGTCCACGACCTGGGGGAGGGGCTGCGCACCGGGCTCTGGGCGTTCCTCATCATGCTCATCCTGTGGATCGGCACGATCGCGCGGGTGGCCGGTCGGCTCGGTCACGACCGGCGGGTGATCCTGCACCACTGGACGTACCTGGCCTGGCGGGTCGCGCTCGTCCCGCTGCTGGTCTTCGTGCTCATCGACATGCGCCACGACCTGCCCGATCCGTCCGACCGGGCCGCGTTCAGCGCCGCGGTGCTCAGCGCGAACAGCACGTCGGTGGCGTTCGCCGCGTTCCGGATCGCGGCGCTGGCGCTGCTGCTCGCCTACGTGCTCATCGTGTGGTACCGGCTGCGCGGGCCGGACCACGCGGTCACGAGTGCGGCATCCACCACTCGGTGAACTCGCGGCACTGCCCGACCGTGTCCAGCCGGATCAGCCACAGGTTGCTGTAGGTCTCGGTGGGGTACACCGTCGTGCCCTGCACGATGCTCAGGTTCGGGCCGACGATCACCGGGAACCAGGTGAACGACGCCTCGCCCGGCCGGTCGCGGTGGGCCAGCCAGCCGGCCACGATCGCCTCCCGGCCGCGCCACGGCTCGTGGAACGGCGTCGTGTAGTAGGCGGCGTCCGCGGCGAACAGGTCGCCGATGTCCACCGGGTCGTTGCTGTTCCAGGCGCGGACGTAGCCGTCCACCCACTGGGTCACCGCCTCCAGATCCGTCATGGGCTATTCCTACACGTAGGCTGGTGCGGTGGCCAGGTACCTCGACGTGCACCCCGACAATCCCCAGCCGCGGCTCCTGCAGCAGGTCGTCGCGCTGCTGCGGGACGACGGCCTGATCGCCTACCCGACGGACTCCTGCTACGCGCTCGGCTGCCAGCTGGGCAGCCGGCCCGGGCTGGAGCGCATCCGGGACATCCGCAAGCTGGACGACCGGCACCACTTCACCCTCATGTGCGCGGACTTCGCCCAGCTGGGCCAGTTCGTGCAGATCAGCAACTCGGTGTTCCGCCTGGTGAAGGCGTCGACCCCGGGCAGCTACACGTTCATCCTGCCGGCCAGCCCCGAGGTGCCCCGGCGGCTGCTGCACCCCAAGAAGCGCACCGTCGGGGTCCGGATCCCGCAGCACACGGTGACCCAGGCGCTGCTCGCCGAGCTGGGTGAGCCGCTGCTGTCGAGCACGCTGATGCTGCCCGGCCAGGACGAGCCGATGACCCAGGGCTGGGAGATCAAGGAGCTGCTCGACCACCAGGTCGACGCGGTCATCGACGGCGAGTGCGGCGTCGAGCCCACGACCGTCGTCGACCTGTCCGGCGACGAGCCGGAGATCCTGCGCGTGGGCGCCGGCGACCCGGCCCGGTTCGAGTAGCGGGCGGTGCTGCACCACGTCGAGCTCTGGGTGCCCGACCTGGAGCGCGCGGTCGCGTCCTGGGGCTGGCTGCTGACCGAGCTGGGCTACGAGCCGTTCCAGGACTGGCCCGCCGGCCGCAGCTGGCGGCACGGCCCCACGTACATCGTCGTGGAGCGCTCGCCCGCGCTCTCGGCCGACGCGCACGACCGGATGCGGCCCGGCCTGAACCACCTGGCGTTTCACGTGGGTGACCGGGCCCGGCTCGATGAGGTTGTACTGCAGGCGCCCGCGCACGGCTGGCGGCTGCTGTTCGCCGACCGGCACCCGTTCGCCGGCGGCCCGGAGCACTGCGCCGGCTACCTGGAGGACCGCGACGGCTTCGAGGTCGAACTGGTGGCGCCCGCCGCCGACCCGGCGGTTGCCTGACCGGGGCGCGGCGTCACGCGTCGAAGCGGATCAGCACCGGCTCCTCCGTCAGGGCCAGTTCGCCGCCCGGGCGTAGCGCGGTCGTGGTGCCGTCGAGGTGGAGCAGCTCGACCGCGCCCGCGTCGGCGGTCATCGTCGCGGTGCCGGCGTGGGTCCAGCGGATGACCGCCCGGCGCCGGCCCAGGGGCGTGTCGACGGTGAACTCGCACTGCCAGGCGTTGACGGGCAGCCCGACGGCGGGCCCGTGCCCGCAGGCCCGGATCTCGGCCGTGGCCAGCCATCGCTGGAGCTGCGCCACCGCGAGCCCGGCGGCGGTCGGCGCCCCGCCGTCCGCCTGGAGCACGATGGGGATCCGGGTGCCGCCCCAGTTGTAGAAGTACATCCGGTCGAGGTTCACGTTGCGCGCGAAGAGCCCGACGAGGAAGAACCGCACGGCGTAGTTGCGCGCCTTCGGCTCGGCGAGCGACCCCTGCAGCGGGATGGCGTACGTCGTGCCGGTGTTCCACAGCGGCGGGTTGATCCCGGCATCGCGAAAGATCTTGTCGACGTTCCCGGTGAGCTCGAGCATCGTCTCCGGCGGGTCCTCGGCCGTACGCTGGTGCAGCTTGATCCCGGCGACGTCGCAGTGCCGATACCCGCCGAGCTGCGCGAACCGCCGCATGACCTGCTGCGCCTCGGGACTCCACAGGTTGCCCATCCCCGGGCAGACCACGGTGGCGAGCGGGTCGGCGGCCCGGATGATCGCGCTGGCCCGCTCGGTCATCTCGACGAGCGTCTCGACGGGCCCGGAGAAGAGGCGGGCATCATTGGCGAAGGCCCAGATTTCATAGGCCTCGATCCTTCCCCGGTACCGCTGGGTCAGCGCCCGGACGAACGCGTCCCAGTCGTCGAGATCGTCGGGCGGTGTCGACCGCGCGTTCTCCGGGTACACGGACCGCTTCCCCTCGGGCGCCGCCCAGCTGGGCGTCCCCCCGGCCACGAAGAGCACGGGCAGCCCGGCGGCCTCGGCCCCGCCGACGAGCCGGTCGAGCGTGGCCCAGTCGAACTCGCCCCTGGCCGGCTGGATCTGCGCCCAGCGGGTCTCGCTGTCCCAGAGCCGTAACGCGCCGATCGGAAACCCGGGCATGTGCCCCGTGGGGGTGTTGATGGTGACCCCGAAGAACCTGCTGGACACCCGGGAGGGCGGCAGCGTCCAGCTGGGCCCGCTGATCCACTGCGGGTCCCCGGTGGCCCCGGCGCCCGCCCTCTGCTCGGGCGACCGGATGAACAGGGCGCCCGCGACCACCGCGGCGGCGGCAACCATCACGAGGACGGCGGCCGCCGCCGTGTACGCCCGCCACGACCGCCGCCGCCCTCGTCCGCCGGTTGCGATGCGCGCGCCGGCGCCCCCCTGCTCCGGGCCATCCGCACGATCGGCCGAGACGGGCATTTCCGAAATGTCGCCGTCAGGGGATAAATCCGGAGCGACCTGAGCGGCGGTGGTGGGTTCGGTCGCCGAGGCGACCGCGGGCGTGGTCGTGGGTGCGGCGGGGTCCGTGGAGGTGGGCGTGGAGGCCGTGGAGGCCGTGGGCGGCATGGGTGGCTCGGTGGGGACGGCCGGGTCGCGGAGGGCGGCGGTCCACAGGGCGTACAGGCGGTCCAGTTCGGCCGGGGTCGCGCCGCAGGTCTTCGCCAGGCGCTCCACCGTGCCGAAGTCGTGCGGGACGGCCTGGCCCGCGATGTAGCGGTGCACCGCGGACTTGCTCGCGTTGATTTTGCGGCCGAGCCACGCGTAGCTGTAGCCGCTGCGGTCCTTCAAGGCGGTCAGGAGCGCGGCGAGGTCTCCGTGTTCGTGGTGCATCGCCGTCTTCTCTCCAGGGGTCGCGGCGTGGCCGGGACCGCATCGTACCGGCAGCGCGTGAACCCCGTCCCGTCCCACCCGTGTTTGCCCTGGTGGGGACGGGTGGGACGTCCCATCGTCCCGGATGGCTCCGCAGCTCTGGCCGCCGCTGCCGGCGCATTGACAGACTTTCGGCACCTGAGCGGAGGCAAGTTCAACGGGGGCCGCCGGTCAGTGCGTGGCGACGTACGCGAGGAGGAAGTCGGCGGCGGGCACAGCGAACGCCGCCGACACCACCGCCATCCGGGCGATCGACGGGCGGGAGGCGAGGACCGTGTACAGCACCAGCAGTACCGGAGCCGCCGCATCCTGCAGCGGCCACGCGTCCCGGACGGTCAGGACGCCCAGGTGGCAGCAGACCAGCCAGAGGAGCACCGCCGCCGTCCACAGCGCGACGCCGAAGCGGTGGCAGGCGGGCGGGGTCCAGCGGACCGCCGACGTCACGTCGCCGGCCGCCCGGTCGGCCTCGACGTCGATGACCGTGGTCGGCAGGTACAGCGCCGCGCCCAGCAGCAGGCCGAGCACGACCATGACGAGCGGATAGTCGGTGAACGGGCGGTACAGCGACCAGCCCGACAGCGGCCCGAGCACCCCGACGGCCAGGGCGTTGACCGTGACGTCCCATCCGGCGCGGCCCTTCAGGCGAAACGGTGGGGCGCTGTACAGCCAGCCGAGCAGCAGCACGAGCGCGGTCCCGGCGAACAGCGGCCAGCCGCCGAGCCCGGCGGCCACGAGCGCCGCGACCGTGAGCCGGCGCGCCCAGCGGGTCAGCGCCGCCGCGTCGAGGGCCCCGGTGACCAGCGGGGCGGTGGCCTTGCGCGGGTTGCGGCGGTCGGTCTCCAGGTCGTACCGGTCGTTGACCGCGAGTACCGCACCCCACACGAGCGGCCCGAGCACGAACGCGAGGGCGACGGCGCCGGGCGTGATGGGCGGGAAGAGGGTGCCGGTGGCGAGCACGGCGCCGAGGTAGGCGCCGCCCCAGCCGAGCGGCCAGAACCACGGCCGCATGAGGTGGACAACCGCGGCGACGTCGAGGGTAGATCGACCAACGTCTTTCGGAAAACGAAGGAGACGAACGTCGGTAGCCATGCTGCCGACGCTATGGGCCATCGGTCCTCAGCGGTTCCCGCGCGCGAGCCACCCGCCTCCCCCGTGCGAGGGAGGGCTTACAGCTCGTCGGCGTGCAGGAGCCACCGCAGCCCCAGCGCGGCGGCCGCCGGGGCGTCGGCCGGCAGGTCGCTGACCACGCAGGCGGTGCCGAGCCACGCCGCGCCGATCGAGGTCACCAGCGAGTGGGCGGCGAGGGCCTGGGCGCCGGTCTCGATCCAGTCGTCGACGCAGAGGACGCGGTCGGACGGGCGGATCAGCGCGCGGCGGAAGCTCAGCCGGGCGCCGCCCTCGTGGTACGACTCCGGCAGCCGGTGGGTCAGGAACTCCGGGGCGTGCTCGGCCACGCGGTCGTTCTTGCGCAGCTCGACCAGGCCGACGCCGAGGTGGGCGGCGACGAGCGCGCCGAGCAGGGTGCCGCGGGACGCCGGGCCGATGACGACCGTGGGCTCGCCGGGCACCAGGGCGGCCACGGCGGGCGGCAGGTCGCGCAGGACGACCGGGTCGCGCCACCACTCGGTGACGTCGGCGAAGGCCACGTCGCCGTCGCCGCGCCAGTGGAAGCCGACCTTGAGCCGGTCGATGAGCGACGCCATGCGGATCAGAACGACCCGAGGACCGGGACGGGCTGCCAGCGCCAGCGCGCCGCGCAGTCCGGGTCGTTCGCCGCGAGCACGGCGCGCAGGACGCCGTCGGGGTCGCAGCTGTACAGGCCCGAGCTCCACACGTTGTTGACCTCGAGCACGGCGAACCGGCCGTCGTCGGTGCGCCCGACGTCGATGACCGCGGTCGGCGGCACGTCGTCGTCCGGCAGCTCGGCGAGCATCATCGCGACGAACGCGGCCGCCTCGTCGTGCCACGACGCCCGGTGGGTGCGCAGCGACGGGCTCCACTCCTCGCCCTCGACCAGGTACGGCGACCAGGCGACCGGCTGGCGGCCGAGGGTGAAGACGCGGTACTCGGAGGCCAGGTCCAGCCAGTGATCCATGATGATGAGCGTGCTGTCGGCCGGCAGCCGGGCCATGCGCAGCCGGTTGCGCAGGTCGTCGGCGTTGCGCACCCAGGCCGCCGAGAACGCCGGGTGCTTCTCGTCGGCCAGCTTCGCCACCGCCGGCCGCGAGCCGACCAGGTCGGGCGCCTCGCCCACGCTGACCAGGCGGACGTCCCGGCCGGTGACGTCGCGCGGCAGGTTGGCGAACCACTGCGGGCTCGCGCCGTGGAGCCGGATGTCGGCGCCGGCCGCGATGAGCGTGGTGAGATACCCGCCGGCGGCCCGCCAGGCGACGCCGTCGGCGGAGCGTAACCCGGTCACCTCGGCGGGGTCGCCGGGCAGCTGCGCCACCGGCAGGCCGATCCGCTCGGCGGCGTGCGTCAGCGCCGCGCTCGCCTCGGGGGAGCGAACGCGCATGGCCAACGTCCGGAACTGACGCACCCTCACATCCTGCCAGCGACCCCCGTCAGTGTCGTTCCCGGCCGCCCGAGACGGCACATCCCCCACTCCTGTGATTGACGGACAGGATTCGCGATGACACGCAGGGGGACATTGACTCCGACGTTTCCCATGAAATGGTAAAAATCGGGCACGACGCCGTCATGACAACAACCATGGCAGCATGAGGGACGTGGCTGTGAACCCGACGATCATCGAACGTGACGCCCAGCCCTATGTCGCCATCGGCGGCGCCGTCCCGATGCGGGAGATGGCCACGGTGGCCGACCGCCTCGGCGAGGTGTTCGCCTTCGTCGCCGAGCGGGCCGCCGAGCCCGCCGGGGCGCCGTTCTTCAAGTACGCCGCCATCGACATGGACGACCTGCTGGAGGTCGAGGCCGGCGTGCCCCTCACCGCGCCGCTGGCGGGGGAGGGGCCGGTGAAGGCGGGCGTGCTGCCGGCCGGGCGGTACGTCGCCGTCACGCACGTCGGCCACCCCGACGAGCTGCTCGGCGTGACCGGCGAGCTGCTGGCCTGGGCCGACGCGCAGGGCCTGGTCTTCGATCGGATCGGCACCCCGGCCGGCGAGCGGTGGGCCTGCCGGTTGGAGCTCTACGAGACCGACCCGGCCGTCGAGCCCGACATGCACAAGTGGTCGACGACCCTGGCGTTCAAGCTCCTGGGCTGACCGGCGTCAGGCGCGGACCCGGGCGCTGGTGGGGTCGTAGAGCGGCCGCAGCGAGGCCCGGGCCGGGTACACCGAGCCGGCCACCTCGACGGTCAGCTCGCCGCCGTCGAGCCACTCCTGGTCCAGCGGCTCGCCGCCGGTGGCGAGCATCGCCAGGCCGACCGCGCCGCCGAGCGTGTGCCCGTAGGACGCGGCCCGCACGTAGCCCACGTCACGGCCGTCCCGGCGGACGACCTCCCCGTGGTACAGCAGCGCCTTGGGGTCGGTGACCAGCACCTGGACCAGCCGCTGGGTGAGCGGGCCGGCCGCCTTGCGGGCGAGCACGGCGTCCCGGCCGACGAACGCCGGCTTGTCGAGCGCCACCGCGAACCCGAGGCCGGCCTCCAGCACGCCGTCGGTGTTGTCGATGTCGTGGCCGTAGTCGCGGTACCCCTTCTCCATCCGCAGGCTGGCGAGCGCCTTGAGCCCGGCGTGGCGCAGGCCCGCGGACGCCCCGGCCTCGACGAGCGTGTCGTAGACGTGCACGGCCTGCTCGGCCGGCACGTAGAGCTCGTAGCCCAGCTCGCCCACGTAGGTGATCCGCAGGCACAGCACCCGCGCGTAGCCGATCTCGATCTCCGCCGCGCCGCGGAACGGGAACGACAGGTCGGACGGTGAGACGGCCGCGAGCAGCTCGCGCGAGCCGGGGCCCTGCACGTTGAGCTGGGCCCAGCCGGAGGTGACGTCGGTGACGAACGCGTGCCGGTCGCCCGCGTGCCGGCGCAGCCGGGCCTCGACGTGCCGGTGCGCGGTGTCGGACGCGACGACCCAGAAGCGGTCCTCGTCGAGGCGGGTCACGGTCAGGTCGGCCTCGATCGTGCCGCCCTCGTTGAGCCACTGGGTGTAGGTGACCGTGCGCATGGCGCCGACCCGGTTGGCCGACAGCTCCTCCAGCACGTCGGCGGCGTCGCGGCCCTGGACCAGGAACTTCGCCATGAAGGACATGTCCATGAGGATCACGCCCTCGCGCGCGGCCCGGTGCTCGGCGGCCCACTGCTCGAAGTACTCCGGGCGCCCCCACGTCGGGGTGAGCGGCCCGGTGAAGCCGTACACGTCCGGCATCTCCCAGCCGGAGACGTCGCGCAGGTACGGCCGGTGGCCGGCGAGGCGGTCGTGCAGCGGCGACCGCTTGGCGTCGCGGGCCGAGCGCATCGCCCGGTTCGGATAGTGGGCCTGGTACACCATGCCGAGCGCCTCGACCGTCCGCTCCGCCCGGTAGCGGCGGTTGCCCTGGTAGGGCCGGAGGCGGTCGATGTGCATGCCGGTGACGTCGACGTCGGGCCGGCCCTCGGCGATCCAGTGCGCCAGTGCCCGGCCGATCCCGCCGCCGGTCAGGATGCCGATCGAGTTCAGGCCGGCGGCGACGAAGTAGTTGCGCAGCTCGGGGGACTCGCCGAAGATCGGCGCGAGGTCCGGGGTGAAGCTCTCGGGGCCGCAGAAGAACGTGCGGACGCCGGCCGTGGCGGTCACCGGGATGCGGGCCATCGCCGCCTCCAGGTAGGGCGCCATCCGGTCCCAGTCCGGCGGGAGCGTGCCGAAGGAGAAGTCGTCCGGCACCCGGTCGACGCTCCACGGCGCGGCCGCCCCCTCGAACAGGCCGACCATGAGGCCGCCGGTCTCCTCCCGGAAGTACCCGTACGCGCCCGGGTCCTCCAGCACCGGCAGGTCGGCGCTCACCCCGTCGATCGGCTCGGTGATGAGGTAGTAATGCTCGGCGGCCTGCAGCGGGATGCTCACCCCGGCCTGCTCGCCGAGCTGCCGGGCCCACATGCCGGCGCAGTTGACGACGGTCTCGGCCTCGATGTCACCGAACGGGGTGCGCACCCCGGTCACGGTGCCGCCCTTGCGGAGCACGCCGGTGGCCGGCACCCCCTCCAGCACCCGCACGCCGCGCATCCGGGCGCCCTTCGCCAGGGACATCGTCACGTCGACCGGGTTGGCCCGGCCGTCCTCGGCGACGTAGAAGCCGGCCAGCACGTCGTCGGTGCGGGCGAGGGGGAACAGGGTGCGGACCTCGGCGGGGGAGATCTCGTGCACGTCGACGCCGCAGTGGCGGTTGAACGCGGCCACCCGGCGGTACTCCTCCAGCCGGTCCTCGTCCGTCGCCAGCTCGATGAACCCGCACTGGCGTAGCCCGGTGGAGAGACCGGTCTCCGATTCCAGACCGGCATACAGGTCGCGCGTGTACTGTCGCATCCGCGTCGACGTCTCCGACAGCGAGCCGAACGTGACCATCAGGCCCGCCGCGTGCCAGGTGGTGCCGGCCGTGAGCCGGTCGCGCTCCAGCAGCACCACGTCGGAGACACCCTGCCGCGCCAGGTGGTAGGCGACCGAGGTGCCGATCACCCCGCCGCCGACGACAACGACGCGAGCCCGTTCGGGGAGGTTCATGACGAGCAGCGTAGTGGTGGTCGGAGCCGGGATCGCGGGGCTCGCCTGCGCGCGGGTCCTGATCGACCGCGGCGTGGACGTCCGCATCCTGGAGCGCGGCGCCGTTCCGGGCGGCCGCCTGGCCGGCCCGTCCGTCGACGGCCGGCCGGTCGACCTGGGCGCCGCCTACTTCACCGTCAGCGACCCGGCGTTCCGGTCGGTGGTCGACGGCTGGCAGGAGCGGGGGCTCGCGCGTCCGTGGACCGGGCATTTCGAGGTGTACGGCGAGAGCCCGCACGCCCCGGAGGTCTCCGGCCCGGTCCGCTGGTCGGCCCCGGGCGGCCTGGGTTCGCTCGCCGCGGACCTGGCCGCCGGCCTGCCGGTCGAGTACGGCGTCGCCGTCGGCGAGCTGGCCGGGCTCGGCCCGGCGCAGGTCGTGCTGGCGATGCCGGCTCCGCAGGCCGCCGCCGTGCACCCGCCGGCAGGCGCGGTCGCCGAGGAGCAGCAGTGGCGGCCGTGCCTCGCGGTCGCCCTGCGCTACCCCTCCCGGAGCTGGCCCGACTTCGCCGGCGCCTTCGTCAACGACCACCCGGTGCTGGTGACCGTCTGCGACGACGGGGACCGCCGCGGGGACCGGGCGCCGGTCCTGGTCGCCCACAGCACCCCCGCCTACGCGCGGGAGGAGGCGGTCGCCGACGTCGAGGTGGCCGTCCGGGAGGTGCTGCACCTGCCGGACCCCGGGACGCCGGTCGCGGTGCGGTACTGGCCCGAGGCGCGGCCGGCCCGGCCCTCCGGCGCACCGTTCGCCCTGGTGGACGGGGTGTTCCTGGCCGGCGACGGGTTCGGCCGGCCCCGCGTGGAGGCCGCCTTCGCCTCCGGCCGGGCGGTCGCGGACAGACTGTGCGGCACCGGGTTGGCGAAAAGTCCGCGAAGTGGGGACGGCGCGAGGTAGCCTCGTTGGCGCCAACGCTGTTGATATGTCCACAGTGGACAACTTCGGCGCTGCGTGACGTGAGCCGGACCACATCCATTCATTCATGTCGGTCGGGAACACATCCGGGCCCGACGGCGTTCGTTACACAACCAAGTCACCGAGAGAGGGTGAACGCCATGGCCATCAGCACCGACTACGACGCGCCTCGCCACCCGGCCGGCGATCTCGCCGAGGACAGCCTCGAAGAGCTCACCGCCCGCCGGGCGACCGCGCAGTCGCCGCTGGTCGACGTCGACGAAAGCGACTCAGGCTTCGAGCTACCGGGCGCGGAGCTGCCCGACGAAGAGCTGACCGTGCCCGTCGTGCCGATGCGCGGCGACGAGTTCCGCTGCTCCAGCTGTTTCCTGGTGCATCACCGCAGCCAGCTGGCCCGGGAGAAGAACGGCGCGCCGATCTGCCGGGAATGCGACTGATTCGGGCGGCGGGGTTCCTGATCGGACTATCAGTCGGATGATCAGGGACGGCGGGCCGGCACGCGCACGCGGGTCAGGTCCTCCGCCACCACGACCTCGCCGTCGAACCGAGCCTCGGCCTCCCGGCGGAACGCGTCCGGGTTGTCGTAGCGCTGCGAGAAGTGGGTGAGCACGAGCGTGCGCACCCCGCGCTCCGCGGCCACGGCCGCCGCCTGCCCGGCGGTGAGGTGGCCGTGCGCCTCGGCCAGGTCCCGCTCCGCGTCGAGGTACGTGGACTCGATCACCAGCAGGTCGACGCCGTCGGCCAGCTCGTGGACGGCGGCGCACAGCCGGGTGTCCATCACGAACGCGAACCGCTGCCCGGGGCGCGGCTCGCTCACCTCCTCCAGCGTCACCACCGCGCCGTCCCGCTCCAGGCGGCCGGTCCGCTGCAGCGTGCCGACGGCGGGCCCCGCGATGCCGTGCTCGCGCAGCCGGTCGGGGAGCATGCGCCGGCCGTCGGGCTCGACCAGCCGGTAGCCGTACGTCGGGATGCCGTGGTCCAGCCGCCGCGCCTCCAGCTGTACTTTGTCCGCCTTTATGCCGGCATGGTCGTCGGTGAGCGGATCGGGCCGCAGGTCCACGGCGTCGTAGAAGCTCGACGCGTGGCGGAGGCGCTCGAAGTACTGCAGACCCTCGAACGGAAAGTGCACCGGCACCGGCTGGGGCGCGCGGTCCAGGGACAGTCGCTGGATCACCCCGGGCAGGCCGAGGCAGTGGTCGCCGTGGAAGTGCGTGATGCAGATCCGGGTGACGTCGGAGGCCGCCACCCCCGCGTGCGCCATCTGCCGCTGGGTGCCCTCGCCCGGGTCGAACAGGATCCCCTCGCCGTCCCACGCCAGGAAGTACCCGTTGTGGTTGCGGGTCCGGGTCGGGACCTGGCTGGCGGTGCCCAGCACCACGAGTTCGCGCACCCGCATATTTTCTCGGATATCTTCTCGCGCATGGCAACGGCATTGGTGCTCGGCGGTGGTGGCGTGGTCGGCGTGGCGTGGGAGACGGGCGTCCTCACCGGCCTGGCCGAGGCCGGCCTCGACCTCCGCGACGCCGGGCTCGTCGTCGGCACCTCGGCGGGCGCGGTGGTCGGCGCCCAGATCACCTCCGGCCTGACGCTTCCGGAGTTGTACTCCAGGCAGCTCGCGCCGCCGACCGGCGAGCTGGCGGCGGCGATGGGCCCGAAGGTGCTCCTGCGCTACGCCGCGGCGGCCGTCCACCGCTCCGACCGGGCCGCCCTCGCCCACCTCGGTCACCTGGCCCTGCGCGCCAGGACCGTCCCCGAGGAGGAGCGGCGCGCGGTGATCGCCGGCCGGCTGCCTGTGCACGCCTGGCCCGACCCGCCCCGCCTGCGGGTCACCGCCGTGGACGCGGAGACCGGCGAGGAGGTGGTCTTCGACGCCGCCTCGGGCGTCGACCTCGTCTCGGCCGTCGCGGCGAGCTGCGCCGTGCCGATCGTCTGGCCGACGGTCACCATCGACGGGCGGCGGTACATGGACGGCGGCGTCCGCTCGCCCGCCCACGTCCACCTCGCCGCCGGCTGCGACCGGGTGATCGTGCTGGCCCCGATCACCGGCGGCATCCGCCGCTCCGGCCGGGTCGCGGTCGAAATCGCCGCACTGGGACCCGACGTGCGGTCGCTGGTAGTCACCCCCGATCCCGAGGCGCGGGCCGCGATGGGGCGCAACGCGCTCGACCCGGCCCGCCGGGCGGCCTCGGCCCGGGCCGGCCACCGCCAGGCGGCGACCCTGGTCGACGCGGTGACTCGTACTTTGGACTGATCTGAGCCGCCCGCCGGGGTCATACCATCGATCCATGCTGCTGCGCGCGGTCTGGAACGAGCCGCGGGCCGGCGGGGCGCCGCCGCGCGGCCGGCTGGACTGGGGGCTCGTCGCCGGGTTCGCGCTCTTCGCCGTGCTCGAGGCGGCGCTGCGGCCCGGCCTGCCGTGGCGCTGGGTCAGTCTCGGCCTCGCCCTCGGCCTGGTGCCCCTGCTGCTGTGGCGGCGGTCGCACCCCCTCCTGCCGGTCGCCGTGGCGTTCCCCGCGTGCGGGTTGGCGGCCCTGCTGACCAGCGGGTCGCCGCCGGACATGCTGGCACTGTCGTTCCTGGTGCTGCTGCCCTACGCGCTGTTCCGCTGGGGCTCCGGCGCGCAGGCCGTGACCGGTTCGGCGATCATCACGGCCAAGATCCTTGCGACGGTGCTCGTCGGCGACGTCGGCGCCGGCGAGGTGCTGGAGGGCTTCGCCGTCCTCGGCGCGTCCTCGGCGACGGGCCTGGCGCTGCGGTTCCGGGCCCGGGCCCGGCACCGGGAGTTCGAGCAGGTCCGGCTGCTGGAGCGTGAACGCCTGGCCCGCGACCTGCACGACACGGTGGCCCACCACGTCTCGGCGATGCGCATCCGGGCCCAGGCGGGCATCGTCACCGAGGAGCTCCGGCCGGGCGCCGCGGTGGACGCGCTGCAGGTGATCGAGGCCGAGGCGGCGAAGGCCCTCGACGAGATGCGCGCCATCGTGCGCCTGCTCCGCGGCGCGGACCCGGCCGCCGCGTCGGAGGGCGGGGGTATCGCCGACATCGAGCAGTTCGCCGATGCGGGACCGGTACCGTCGGTCGACGTGAAGATCGACGGCGCGGTCGGCCAGGTGCCGGCGGCGATCGGCAGCGCTGTGTACCGGCTGGCCCAGGAGTCGGTCACCAACGCCCGGCGGTATGCCCGGCACGCGACCCGGATCGAGGTGCGGGTCGTCGCCGACGACCGCGCCGTCCGGCTGCGGGTCAGCGACGACGGAGAGGCCAGGCCGCACGGTGCGCCCGGGTACGGGCTCATCGGGATGCGGGAGCGGGCCGTGCTCCTCGGCGGGACGTGTGAGGCCGGTCCGGGACCCGGGCGCGGATGGACCGTGACCGCGCTGCTGCCGCTCGACGGGGTTGCCGCGTGACGGTGCGGGTGCTTGTCGCCGACGACCAGGAGATCGTGCGGACCGGGCTCACGATGATCCTCAACGCACAGCCGGGCATCGAGGTCGTGGCCGAGGCCGGGGACGGGCGGCGGGCGGTCGAGCTGGCGCGGCGGGAGCGGCCCGACGTGTGCCTGCTCGACATCCGCATGCCCGGCCTCGACGGCATCGAGGCGACCCGGGCGCTGGCCGGGCCGCAGGTCGCCGACCCGCTCGCGGTCGTCGTCATCACCACGTTCGACCTCGACGAGTACGTGTACGCGGCGCTGCGGGCCGGTGCGCGCGGGTTCCTGCTCAAGGATGCCGGGCCGGCCCTGCTCGCGCAGGCCGTGCACGCGGCGGCGGGCGGCGACGCGCTCATCGCGCCCAGCGTCACGACCCGGCTGCTGCGGGCGTTCGCCGCCGCCGGACCGGCGCAGCCGACCCGGCAGCCGATCGAGCCGCTCACCGACCGGGAGGAGCAGGTCGTGGCGGCGCTCGCCCAGGGGCGCACCAACGCGGAGATCGCCCAGGAGCTGCGCATCACGCTCAGTACCGTGAAGACCCACGTCGCCAGCCTGATGAACAAGATCGGGGCGCGGAACCGGGTGGAGATCGCGATGTGGGCCTATGAGACCGACCGTGTGCGACCGCAAAAATTCCGCTGACGGCGAGCGCGGCGGCCGAGTGGCACGTCGCCTGAAAGTACGGCTGGGGGCTCGTTCTGAGGGCCTGGTTCTCCGCCGCTCGCGGGCCGATGTGGTACCACCGGAGCCCCCGAATCATCATGGGCATGACGACAGCAGTGAGGAGAGGCCCGGACTGGCTCGTGCCCGCGGGACTGCTCGCGCTCGCGGCGATCCCGGTCATCGCCGGGGCGTTCCGGGTGGGCACGCTCGCCGGCGGGGCCGAGGTCACGCCGGACAACGCGCGGTTCCACGACATGCCGGTGCCGGTCGTGGTGCACATCGTGGGCGCCACGCTCTACAGCATCCTGGGCGCGTTCCAGTTCCATCCGGGCCTGCGCCGCCGCCGTCCGCGCTGGCACCGGCTCGCCGGGCGGGTGCTCGTGCCGGCCGGGCTGGCCGTCGCGCTGTCCGGGATCTGGATGACGCTCTTCTATCCGCTGCCGGACTCCGACAACACGTTCACGAACGCGCAGCGGCTCGTCGTGGGCGGCGTGATGGCCGGTGCGATCGTCGCCGGCTTCGCCGCGATCCGCCGCCGTGACGTGCGCACGCACCGGGCCTGGATGATCCGCGCGTACGCGCTGGCCATGGGCGCCGGCACGCAGGCGTTCACGCACGGCTTCTACACGGCCTTCGCCGGTACGCCGGACGCCGACGCGCGGGCCTGGTGCATGTTCGCGGGCTGGTTCGTCAACATCGTCGTCGCGGAGCTTTCAATTAAGCGCAGACTTATATAAGCTGCGACTTGTGCACGCGTTCGACGTCCTCGGGGACCCCGTGCGGCGGCGCATCCTGGAGCTGCTCGCCGACGGTGAGCAGGCCTCCGGGGCGATCAGCGCCGTCGTGCAGGAGGAGTTCCGGATCTCCCAGCCCGCCGTCTCGCAGCACCTCAAGGTGCTCCGCGAGCACGGCTTCGCCACGGTGCGGGTGGACGGGGCCCGGCGGCTGTACGCCGTCGACGCCGCGCCGCTGCGCGAGGTGGACGCGTGGCTGGACCGGTTCCGCCGGACCTGGGACCAGCACCTCGACGCCCTGGCCACCGAGCTGGCCCGGGGGAAGCGTGCGCGCCGTGTCCGTGGCAACGAGACGAGGGGAGACGACCCATGATGGACATCGCCGGGCACCTCAAGGCCATCCACCGCGAGGTCAGCCGGCTGCCGTCGGCGAGCGGCGAGACGGTCGCCGTGCGCCTGCGCCGGTCGTACGACGCCGACGTTCCCGACGTGTGGGACGCGATCACCGACCCGTCCCGCATCGCGCGCTGGCTGATGCCGGTCAGCGGGGACCTGCGGGCCGGGGGCAGCTTCCAGCTGGAGGGCAACGCGGGCGGCGACATCCTGGAGTGCGCGCCGCCGGCGCGGCTGAAGGTCACGTTCGGCGGCCCGGCGAGCATCGTGACGGTCCGCCTCAGTGCCGACGGGGACCGTGCGGTGCTGGAGCTGGAGCACACGGTCCCGATCGAGATCGCCGGCGGCGGGGCCGGGTCGCTCTACGTCGGGCCGGGCTGGGACGGGGCGCTCATGGCCCTCGCCCGCCACCTGCACGCCGAGTTCGACGGCGACCCGCTCGTGTTCGCCGCGACGGCCGAGGGGCAGGAGTTCTCCCGCCAGTCGGTGCACGCCTGGGCGGCCGTGGCCCGCGAGTCGGGCACGGCCACCGAGGCGGAGGTGGAGGCGGCGGTCGAGGCGGCGATGGCTCAGTTCGCCCCGGACACCGCCGACGCCCCACAGGACTAGCCGCCCGCCGCCCGCCGGGCTGGGTCTCGCGCGCCCCGCACCCACGCGGGGCGCGCGCGGTCAGTACAGCTAGGACAGGACGCGGAGTTGGAGTGTGGTCGACATGCCGCTGAGCTGGGCCAGGATCTCGTCCGGGTAGTCGATGGCGATGTCGGTGAGCAGGTAGCCGTACTCGCCGCGGGTGGCCAGGATCTGGCCCTCCACGTTGACCTTGTGCCCGGCCAGGATGCTGTTGACGTCGGCGAGCACGCCCGGCACGTTGTGGTGCAGCAGGGCGATGCGGTGCGTGCCGGAGGCCTGCTGCAGGTTGAGCGACGGCAGGTTGACGCTGAGCGTCGTGGAGCCCTCCGCCACGTACCTGTGCAGCTTCTCGGCGACGAACGAGCCGATGTCGGATTGGGCCTCCTCCGTCGACCCGCCGATGTGCGGGGTCAGGATGACGTTCGGCAGGCCGCGCAGGGTCGACTGGAACTCGTCGCCCTTGCCCTTCGGCTCCTTCGGGAACACGTCGACGGCCGCGCCGGCGAGGTGCCCGTTGTCGAGGTGGCGGCGCAGCGCGTCGTGGTCGATCACGAAGCCGCGGCTCAGGTTGAGGAAGATGCTGCGCGGCCGCATCCTGGCGAACTGCTCCTCGCCGAAGAAGCCGCTGTTGCCCGGGCGCCCGTCGACGTGCAGGGTGACGATGTCGGACTTCTCCAGCAGCTCGTCGAGGCTCTCGCAGCGCTGGGCGTTGCCGAGCGAGAGCTTGTCGGCGGTGTCGTAGAAGTACACCCGCAGGCCCAGGTTCTCGGCGAGCACGGACAGCTGCGTGCCGATGTTGCCGTAGCCGACGATGCCGATGGACCGGCCGCGCACCTCGTGGCTGCCCTCGGCGTCCTTGTCCCAGACGCCGTTGTGCATGCCGGCGTTCTTCTCGGTGAGGCGGCGGGTGAGCGCGATGATCTCGGCGACGGCGAGCTCGACGACACTGCGCGTGTTGGAGAAGGGGGCGTTGAACACCGCGATGCCGGTCTCGGCGGCGCAGCGCAGGTCGATCTGGTCGGTGCCGATGCAGAACGCGCCGATCGCGCGCAGGTGCGGCGCCTGGGCCAGCACGGCCGCGGTGACCTGCGTCTTGGATCGGATGCCCAGCAGGTGGACCCCGTCGAGCTTGGCGATCAGCTCGTCCTCGTCGAGCGCGCGCCCGATGGTCTCGACCTGGTATCCCTCGGATCGCATCCGCTCGACCGCGACCGGGTGGATGTTTTCGAGGAACAGGACCCGCACGGGGTCGGCCTGGGATGTCAGCACATTACCTACCCTAAGTGACCATCGGGATCACTGGTACGTGAGCCGCGACTCGTCCCGCCCTGTGCGATGGTGTGCCGCTCCTGCAGCCTGGCGCGGATCTCCTCGGGCGTGTACGCCCGGCGGCGCCGCTCCGCCCGCACCACCAGCACCCCGGTCGCCGCCACGCCGACGACACCCGCCAGGCCGAGCACCTTCCACCACTTCGCCTTCATGAGCACCTAGGCTAACGGCGGTGAGCGTCGATCTCGACGAAGCCGTGCGGATGACCCGCACAGGTGACCTGTGGGTGTTCCGCGGCCGTTCGACCGCCGACCGCGCGATCCAGACCCTGACGAACAGCCCGGTCAACCATGTCGGCATGGCCGTGGTACTGGATGACCTCCCACCCCTCATGTGGCATGCGGAGCTCGGCAGGTCGCTGCCCGACCGGTGGACGGGGACCCACCACCGCGGCGTGCAGCTGCACGACCTGCGTGACGCCGTGCTGGTCTGGGGTCGCCGCTACGGCCAGCGGGCCTGGCTGCGCCAGCTGCACTTCGAGGTGAATCCCGCGATGGAGGATGCGGTACTGCAGACCGTCGCGCGCCTGGACGGCACGCCGTTCCCGTCGACCGCACGGCTGGCGGGCCGGTGGTTCCAGGGCCGTCTGCCGTCCCGCTCCCGGTCGGATGCCTCCCTGGAGACCGCGTACTGCGCCGAGGTGGTGGCCGTCACGTACGAGGCGATGGGCCTGCTGCCCGGCGGGAAGCGGGCGAACTGGTACGACCCGGGCAAGTTCTGGAGCGGCGACGACCTGCCGCTGCAGCTCGGCGCCGCGCTCGGTGAGGAGATCGCGGTGACCCTTCCCCCGGCCTGACCGATGGGGGTGCGGGCGTCCGGCGCGGCCGGAGGTCGCGGGCCCTTGGGGCGACGGCGCTGGCAGGGAGGGCCGTCAAGGCCCGACCGGTGTCTGGCGGGAGCGACGGTCGTCACTTTCCCGGACCCGAGTCCTGGGAAGGTTCCCGGTCCTGGGAGACGGCGGCGACGATGACCGCGGCCAGGTCGTCCGGGCGGGTGAGCTGGGGCCAGTGGCCGGCCGGGAGGTCGACGTGGTGGACGGTGCGGATGTGGGCGTACTCGCGGACGGGGGGCGCGGCCTGCTCGATCCAGCCGCGCAGCATGGCGCTGGTGAAGTCGGTCGACACCGCCGTGACCGGGACGTCGTAGCGGGCCGGGTCGTGCAGGTGCTGGCGGTCGCTCAGGACGCCGGCCGGGGACGGGACCGCCCGCGTGCGCAGGGTCGCGCGCAGGTCCTCGGTCAGGCCGGCCAGCTCCTCCTCGTCACGGGGCGGTGGCCGGCCTTCTCCAGGGCGGGGGTGACCCGCTCCCACACCGTGCCGTCGAGCCACAGGCCCGGGACCAGGATGATGTCCATCGGGCCAACCTACCGCCGGGGTGCTATGCGGTACCGGCGAGCGCGTGGATCTTCCAGCCGAGGTCGGGGAAGCCGGCGGCGTCGGCGACGTGTGCGCTGGCGACGTTGGCCGGGTCGTGCAGGTAGAGGGCGACGGCGCCGCCCGCCACGATGCGCCGGGCGGCCCGGGCGACCAGGCGGCGGGCCAGGCCGCGGCCGCGGGCGCGCTCCTCGGTGCCGACCGAGATCTCCACGCCGGTCGGGTCGTGCGGCTTGAGGCCGACGCCGGCCAGGTAGCTGCCGTCCTCGTCGCGGGCGACCAGGACCTCGCCGGGGAAGGGTCGCAGCCAGTCGGGCAGGCCGGGGCCGTCGGACGGCTCCCACGCCCCCGCGTCGGGCAGCCCGGTCGGCGCGTCCGACCAGCGGAAGACGCCGGTGAAGAAGCGGTGCCCGGGCCGGTCGAGCAGGGCGGGCAGCCGGCCGGCCAGCGCCTCGGCACCGGCGGTGGCGACCAGCTCGGACACGGCGTCGACCCGTCCGGGCGGGACGGACAGCACGCCGTTGCCGGCGGCGTCGGTCACCCCGATGGCGAGCTGCTCGCCGCCGTCCCAGCGCGGCTTCTCCCGGGCCGCGTGCCCGACCACGACCAGACCGCCGGGCGAGGGCCAGCTCCCGAGCCACGTCCGCAGAAACGACTCCAGCACCCGTCGATCCTAGCTTTGCCGTTTCGAAACGCGCTGCGGTCGCCGCAGGGACAAACCCGTATATTCACGGATCGTACCGGCGCCGCGACCGCAAGATCGGCACGGAAAGTGACACGGAATGCGCGGCTAGAAGACCGTGGCGGGGACGGGGGCGGCGGCCGCCGAGGCGAAGTTGCGCTGGACGGCCGCGGCCTCGGCGGTGCTGGGGGTGGCGTTGGCGCAGGAGACCGGCGCGCTGCTGCCCGACATCAGGTCGGTGCAGCGGCCGGTGCGGTTGTCCGGCAGGCCGAGGATGTGGCCGAACTCGTGCGTGGCGATGCGCAGGACGTAGTAGCCGTCATCGACGGCGTCCCGGCCCATGTACCAGCGGCCGTTGCCCAGCGACGTGGTGTAGGTGCGGGGCCAGCCGTTGTCGGCGTAGACCCGGATGTTCGGGGTGCGGCCGGCCGGGACGGGGACCAGCCGGACGTTCGTGACGCGGCCGTTCCACAGGGTGGCGGCCTGGTTGACCGCGGACACGAACTCCTGGGCCTGGCTCGCGTCGTAGTAGAGGGTACGGGTGGCGGCGAACGCCGGTCCGGCGGTGGCGAGCTGGACGCCGAGCAGGGCGGCGACGGCCAGCAGAGCGGCGGCGAGGTTGCGTCTGACCATG
Source organism: Dactylosporangium sp. NPDC005572 (assembly GCF_040605515.1). Taxonomy (NCBI): domain Bacteria; kingdom Bacillati; phylum Actinomycetota; class Actinomycetes; order Micromonosporales; family Micromonosporaceae; genus Dactylosporangium; species Dactylosporangium sp. NPDC005572. The sequence goes on from NZ_JBEXCY010000109.1 coordinate 21,417, forward strand.
GCCGTACGGTAGGAGACATCGCCGTACTTCGATACATTCCGCTCTGGTCATACCGCTCGGGTCGGGTGTGCGACAAACTCCTGCGGCTGCTGCCGGGCGGCGGCCACGCCGCCGGCGACGCGCTGCCGTGCCAGGTGACCGAGCCGGTCACCGCCGGTTCGTCGGGCGCAGTTCGCCGCGGGTGACCCCGAGGTACACCCGGTGGGTGCGATGGTCGATGCGCGCCACCGTGTTCACGTCCAGCTGCAGCCGCTCGCCGTCGGCGTCGGTGACCACGACCTGCCGTCCCTCGTAGCCGGCGCGGCCGACCGCGCCGTCCGTCGCCTCGACCGTGTAGCCGACCAGGGTCATCGCGCGCCTCCTCACCTTCCGGGCAACGGGACCTTCCGGGCAACGAGTGGGGTACCCGCGGCGGTACGCGAGCATGCAAAGCTGCCCCGGGCGGGGAGTTCCGCTATGTTGCTCGCCATGCGTGGGTGGCCCATCGGGCTGGCGGCCTGGCTGCTGCTGGTGGCGGTCGCGTCGGCGGCCGGCTTCGTCGAGGTGTGGCGGTTCTTCGTGGAGAGCCTCCACGGCCAGCAGCTCGACTACGTCGCGATCACCGGCAACAGCATCGGCCGCACCCGCATCGAGGGCATCGTCTCCAACACCCTCAACGGCATCTCCGTGCTGTCCCTGACCGTCGCCACCGGCGTGATCGGCTTCATCGCGCTGGCCCGCCGCCGGGTCGCGCTGGCCGTCGGCGCGGTCCTGCTCATCGGCGGCGCCAACCTCACCACGCAGGTGCTCAAGGCGCTCATCTACCGCCCCGACCTCGGCGTCGACCCGGACCGCGTCGCCGCCGGCAACAGCCTGCCGAGCGGCCACACCACGATCGCCGCGTCGGTCGCGGCAGCGTTCGTTCTGGTCCTGCCGCCGAAGGCCCGCCCGGCGGGCGCACTGGTGGCCGCGGCCTTCGCCGCCCTGGCCGGCGTGGCGACCCTCTCGGCGGGCTGGCACCGCCCGAGCGACGCGGTGGCCGCCCTGCTGATCGTCGGCGCCTGGGCCGCGGTGGCGGCCCTGTTCATCGTGGTGGCCCAGCGTCGCCACGGCGGCGTCGACTACGGCGAGCCGAGCACGTACATGACGATCTTCCTGGCCGTCATCAGCCTGGGCCTGCTGGCGGGCGCGGCCGCCGCCATGTACATCACGAACGAGGTCCTCGCCGAGGCCGTCGACGACCTGAGCCGAGGCCGCCTGTTCGCCGCCTACGCGGGCGGCGCCCTGGGCATCGCGGGCACCGCGGGCCTGGTGGTGGCGTCGGTCCTGGCGACCGCCCACCGCGTCGTCCCGCAGGTCGTCCCGGACGAGGATCCGGATGTACCGCCACCGCCCGCGTCGGCCCGGCGGGTGACGCTGGCGTCGAAGGCCGAACCTCCCACGGTCCGCCCGGGCCGGGCCGGGGCGGGTGCCGAGCCGCCGACGACCGTGGTCGGGCCGGGCGGGGGCGAGCCGCCCACAGTCCGGCTGGCTTCCGGCGCGGCGGGAGAGGCCGAGCCGTCCACGGCCCAGGGCGCGGATGCGCAGGAGCCGCCGACGGTGCGGCTCGGCGGCGACGACGCCACGACCCATCGCCTGAACGCGCCGCCGGACGACCCGGAGCAGACGGTCCGCCTGACCTAGGGCACGACGCAGACGAGGCCGAGCAGGCCCTAGCCCAGGCGGGCCAGCGCGCCGATCTCCAACGCCGCCCACACGGCGCCGTCCGGGCCGATCGTCAGGCCGTGCGGCTCCGAGGCCGGGGTCGGCAGCGCGTGCGCCGTCACCACGCCGTCGGCCGTGACGTGGCCGATGCGGTTGCCGGCCCACTCGGTGAACCAGCAGCCGCCGGCCGGGTCGGCGACGATCGCGTGCGGCCGCGCGGACCGGTCGGCGAGCGGGTACTCGGTGACCTTCCCGTCCGGCGTGATCCGCCCGACCTGCCCCGCGCCGATCTCCACGAACCACACGTCCCCGTCGGTGCCGAGCGTGATGCCCACCGGCGCCGCGCCGGCCGTCGGCAGCGGGAACAGCGTGACCGCGCCCTCCGTGGTGATCCGGGCGACCGCGTCGGCCTGGTTGAGCGTGCACCACAGCGCGCCGTCCGACCCGGCCGTGATCATGGAGGGCATGCTCCCGGGCACCAGCAGCGGGAACGTGGTCACCGACCCGTCGGTGCCGAGCCGCCCGACCGCCCCGTCCTGCAGCGCCGTGAACCAGAGCGCGCCGTCCGGCCCGGTCGCGATGCCGTACGCCGGCGGTACCGCAAACGCCGAAACCGCACCGTCGAGGGTGATCCGACCGATGTGCCCGTCGCCGTACCGCGTGAACCACAGCGCGTCGTCGGGCCCGGGCGTGATGACGGCGGCCCCGGTGGCGGGGAAGCGGGTCACCGTGCCCTCGACGGTCACCCGGCAGACCGCGCCGGCGTGCACGAGCGTGCACCAGAGGGCGCCGTCGGGCCCGGCCGCGATCCCGTACGGCCCCTCGCCCGAGGCGGCGATCGTGAACTCCTGCATGTTCATGCGACCATTTTCCCCGTACTTCGAGTTCGTCCCGATGCGCGGGCGGACCCCGGCGGCTAGCCGAGCCCGAGCCGCTGCAGGGCCAGCATGACGAAGCCGCGCGGTGCCCGCTCCCATCCGGGCACGGCCGCCGGCAGCGCCGCGTCGGCCGCGTCGGCGAGCACCGCGAGCGCCGCGTCGGGCAGCGCCTCCCCGCACCGGTAGGCGAGCGCGACCGCCGCCGTGAAGCCGGGCAGCAGCTCCCGCAGCCGCGCGTCGACGGCCGGGTCGGTGTCAGGGGAGTGCGCGAGCGCCAGGTCCGCGCTGCGCCGCACGTCCGGGCGCGACGCCGGGACGTCCAGCAGCGCCCGGGTCGCGGCGGCCGTCGGCGGGAACCAGGCCAGCAGCGCGGCCGCCCGGGCGGCGACGTCGTCGTCGGGGTCGCCCACCCACCGCACGACCGCGTCGAGGTGCTCGGCCGTGCGCCGGTAGCTGTCGGCCGCCCACCGCGCGGCGGCCCGGTCGCCGGCCTCGATGTCCTCGTCCGACCAGTCGTCGAGCCCGGCGAACCACCGCGCCTCCTCGGCGGTGGCCTCGCGCGCGAAGGCCGCGGCCGCGTCGAACGGCAGCTGGTCGTCGCGCCGGTCGCCGATCGCGACGGCGTCGAGCAGCGCGAGCACGCTCCCACGCTCGGGCGTGGCGGCGTCGTCGACGAGCGCGACCAGCCACGGCACGACGGCCTGGCTGGCCTCCCACCGGGTGCCCTGGTGGTACACGCTCGTGGCCAGCGCCTGCCGCGCGGCCGAGCGCGCTTCGGCGTCGGCGCTCAGCAGCGACCGCAGGTGCCCCGGCACGTCCCGCGCCGTCCCGTAGGCGTGGTGCAGCCCCTCCCAGGCGACCCGATCGATACCGAGGAGCGGATTCACGCCGCGACCCTACCGCTATAAGCTCCGCCGATGCGTTTGAAGATCGCGGCCGGGGTCGCCGTCGCCCTCGTGCTCGCCTGCTGCGGGTTCGCGATCTGGCGGCGGATCAGCCCGACCAACCACGCGTTCGGCGACAAGGGCTGCTACGTCGGCGTGCCCGCCGAACCGGACACGCTGCAGATCGGCAAGTGCGGCGAGCTGCACGAGGCCGAGATCATCGACAACTTCTACCCCGAGGGCGCCGAGGCGAGCTGCCGGCAGGCGGCGGAGGCGTTCCTGGGTGGGCCGCTGCGCGACTCGCGGGTCGTGACGCGGCTGCTGCCGTACGTCGACGAGGAGTACACCTCGCAGGGCTGCGCGCTCGTCGTGACGTCCGACTCCGCCGGTACCACCGCGCAGCACGGCGGCAGCCTGCGCGACGCGATGCGCGGCGACCGGCCGATGGCGATCACCTGCGGCACGGCCGACCAGGAGCGGCTCGTCTACAAGGACTGCACGAGCCCGCACAACGCCGAGTACACCGGCTCGGCCGTCGACGGCGGGCAGCCCGAGGTCTCCTGCGCCCGGCTGGTGGCCGAGTACGTCGGGCTCACACCCGAGGAGCTGCGCATCCGCACCGACCTGGAGGTGCGGTGGCTGGAGACCGGCACCGACCACATCGGCTGCCTGGCCGTCGCCGCCGACGAACGCAAGGTGCTCAGCGCCTCCGTGCGCGGCATCGGGCACGCGCCGATCTGAGCCGGCCGGCCGGTCATCGCGCCAGGAGTACCGCCGCCAAGGCCAGAGCACCGGGGACGGCCTGGACGAACAGGATGCGCCGGCTGGCGGTCGCGGCCCCGTAGATCCCGGCGACGATGACGCACCCGAGGAAGAAGACCTGGAACGGCACGGACCGGTCGATCAGGCCCCACACCAGGCCGGCGGCGAGAAAGCCGTTGTAGAGGCCCTGGTTGGCGGCGAGCGCCCTGCTCGCCTCGGCGAACTCCGCCGTGGTGCCGAACGCCGCGCGGGTGCGCGGCGCCGTCCACAGGAACATCTCCAGCACGAGGAAGTAGAGGTGGAGGGCGGCGACGAGCCCGACGAGGACCCCGGCGACAATGGACACCGCGACAGACTACGGCGCCGCCCGCGCGATCAGCTGGTCTGGATGCGGATCACGACGTTCTTGTCGGTGACCTCCTGGACCGTGATGTCGAAGCCCTCGGCCTGCGCGGTGCCGTCGACCGGGACGCTCACGGTGGTGCCGGCGATATCAAGCTTGACGACGCCGTTCTCCACCCCCACGAGCTTCACGTCGACGCCGAGAACCGAGGATTCGGCATCGACGCCGCGGTCGAAGGTGACCGTGCAGGCGCTCGTCGAGCATTCGACGTTGTCTGTGGAGCAGGCGGTCAGTCCGCCCAGGCCCAGAACGATGGCGGCGGTGACCACGGTGGCTTTGCGGGCGATGCGGCGGGTCAGGGTCGTCATGCCGAACGATTCTAACTGGCGCGGGCCAGGCGCTATTTTGTGTCTGCCAGCAGGAACTCGACCAGCACCGGGGCCAGCGCGGCCGGGTCGACGTCGTGCGTCTGCCCGTCGAGCACCAGCTCCCGCGCGCCCGGGATGGCCTCGGCGGCCCGGTGTGCCCCGTCGCGCAGGCCCTGCGGGCTGGCGCCGCCGCTGACCACCAGCGCGCGCACGTCCGCCGGACGCCAGTCGCGCAGGACGGCGTCGTCGTACGCGAGCGTGTGCCCGATCGCCTCCAGCGGCGCCCAGCCGGGCGAGGCCCGGAACCCGGCGACGACCTCGGCCGGCATGCCGACCCGCGCCATGAACAGCGCGACGGCGTCGCCCCTGCGGCCCTCGTCGAGCAGCTCGGTGAGCTGCTTGGTGTAGTCGTCGTCGTGAGCGGCGTGCAGCGGCGGCTCGTACAGCACGATCGCCCTGGCCCGGGCCGCTGCCATCATGACGAGCGCCGCGCCGGAGGAGATGCCGTAGAGGTACGCCTCCCCGCCGGCCGCGTCGACGAGCGCGTGGAGGTCCTCGACCTCCTTGTGCGGCGCGTACGGCAGGGTGTCGCCGCTCTCGCCCCGCCCGCGCCGGTCGTAGGCGTACACCGTGAAGTGGTCGGTGAGCCGCGCCGCGAGCGGCCGCATCGGGCCGCCGGCGCGGTAACACATCGCGCCGTCGACGAGGATGAGCGCGGGCCCGCTGCCGCTGCGCTCGTACGCGATCTGAGTGCCGTCGGCCGAGGTGACGGTCGGCATGGTGGTCACGCTCCGTTCGTGAGTCGCTGCAGGTAGACGTCGAAGCGGTCGAGGCTGGTCTGGAAGCCGGCGCGGGCCGCGGGGGAGCGGTACTGCTCGGGGACGTTGGTCTGGTGGGTGACGACCTCGGTCCGCCCGTCCGCGAGGTCGACGAACGTGACCGTCGTGGTCATCCCGCCCTCGACGTCGGGCTCCACCCAGGCGAGCCGGTCGGGCCGGCTGACCTCGGTGTAGACGGCCCGCATGGTGTACGTGCCGCCGTCGCTGTCGCTGACCATCGTGGTCTCGAACCGGCCGCCGGGCCGCAGCTCGACGACGATGTGCTCGACCGGCGTGGTGGTGCCGGCCGGCCCCCAGAACTCCGCGAGGTGCTCGGGCGTCGTCATGCAGTCGAAGAGCAGCTCCGGCGACCCGCGGTGCACGCGGCGGAAGGTGAGCTCGCTCATGATGTCGTACCTCCGCTGTTTCCGCTTCCGCTTCCGCTTCCGCTGCCGCTTCCGCTTCCGCGGAGCCGTTCGAGGTGGGCCTCGAGCCGGTCGTGCCGCTCGACCCAGACCTGCCGATGCCGCTCGATCCACGACACGGCCGCCCCGAGCCGCTCCCCGTCGAGCGCGCAGGGCCTCGCCTGCGCACTGCGCGACCGCGAGATGAGCCGGGCCCGCTCGAGCACCTTGAGATGCTTGGAGACGGCCTGCTGCGACATCGCGAACGGCTCGGCGAGCTGCTGCACGGTGGCATCCCCGTCGGCGAGCCGCTCGAGAATGGCCCGCCGGGTGGGGTCCGCAAGCGCCGCGAACACAAGACTGAGTTCGTCCTCAACCACAACCACGCCCCGACCCTATCCACAACCGACAAGTTGCACAACTGATTGGTTGTATAACCTCCCATGATCGTGGGAAACATCTGGCTGCCAGGGCGACCAGATGTTTCCCTTGATCATGGAGCGGGTTAAGTACGGCCCGGATATCGAGCGCGCACCTCGCGCCCGACCCTCATGGAGGCTTAGGGTCCGTGGAGTCGTCCGCACATCCACGCAGACCGCCGCGACCCGCACCGCGGTCCATGAGGGCGGCACGCAGCTTCAGCAGGCCGGGCGTGTCGGGCACGGTCGGTGACGGAGCGGTCGGGCGATTTGGCGGCGCGGGGTACGTTGATTGAGAAACGTGTCCGCATCGACGTGGTGCGACGCGGCGGCCATCGGCAGCGCGGGCCGGCGGCCTTGTGGGGGCCGGCGTGGACATCCGGTGACGGATCCCGGCAGTGCGGGCCGAAGGCGTCGGCCGTGGGCGTCGCGGCGGGGCGTGATGCGGTCGGTCGACCGACCGAAATGCCGGGCGAACACTGACCAGCGGGACGCGGCCGGCACGGCCGCAGGCGTTCATGCAATCGGTCGGTCGACCGACCGAGCCGGCGGCCAGCGGGGCGCGGCCAGCGGGGCGCGGCGAGCGGTCAGGGGTGGGCGGAGGCGGTCGGTGCCGGGAGGGTGTCCAGTGGGTTGCGGAGGAGTTCGGCGAACGCCAGTTCGGCCGCGCCGATCAGCGTCGCGTCGTCCGCCAGGCCCGAGATCCGCAGGCGCACGCGCTCCCGGGACACCGCCAGGACGTGGTCGGCGATGCGGCGGCGGACGTGGTCGGCCGAGCCCAGGTACACCTCGCGGAGCATGCCGCCGAAGATCACCACGCCCGGGTTGAACAGGTTGATGATGTTGGCCACGCCGATGCCCAGCCAGTCTCCCACCACCCGCAACGCGTGCTGGGCGGCCTCCTCGCCGCGGTCCGCCGCGTCGACCACCGCGCGGACCGCCGACCAGCCGTACTCCTCCGGCGGGCGGCCGGCCGCGTCCAGCAGGGCCCGCTCGCCCACCTCGGCCTCCAGGCAGCCGCGGGAGCCGCACATGCAGGGGCGGCCGTCGTACGGGTTGACCACCATGTGGCCCACCTCGCAGCCGTAGCCGGCGTCGCCGTCGAGGAGCTCGCCGCGCACGATGATGCCGCCGCCCACTCCCACGTCGCCGTGCAGGTAGACCAGGTTCTGGGCGCCCACGCCGGCGCCGCGCAGCTGCTCGGCCCGGGCGCCCAGGTGGGCCTCGTTGCCCACCGCGACCGGCAGGCCCAGGCCCAGGCGGTGGCCCAGCTCGGCGCCGAACGCCTGGTCCACCCAGCCCATGTCGGGGCCGTAGCGGACCATGCCGTCGCCGGGGCGGATCATCCCGCAGTACGAGGCGCCGACGCCGGCGCAGACGGTGCCGGCGGGGGCCGTGGCGTGCAGGCGCTTGCCGAAGCCCGCCAGCACTCCGACGACCGAGGATAGGTCGGCGCCGGCCCGCGGACGGACGGCCTCCAGGCGCTCCAGGACCGTGCCGCCCAGGCCGACGCGGGCGGCGAGCAGGCGGTCGACGGCCACGTCGAAGGCCAGCACGTACACGCGGCTCGTCTCCGGGCGCACGACCAGCGACGGGCGGCCGGCGCGGCCCGTGCCGACCGGCAGTTCCTCGCGGACCAGGCCCGCGGCGGTCAGCTCGGCGATCAGGCCCATGATCGTGCTGCGGTTGAGGCCCGTGCGCTCGGCCAGCTCGGTGCGGGACAGGGCGCCGTCGAGGTGGACATGGCGGAGCAGGTTGCCCAGGTTCCGCCGGCGGATGTCCTCCAGCTCTGGCATTGCGCAACGATACCTAGCGGACCGGCTTCCAGACGTCCGTCACGGTGCCGGTCAGCCGGCTCCAGCCGCCGGCCCGGGGCCGCACGACGATCGGCCGGGTCGGGCCGGCGGTGACGCCGTTGACCGTGCCGTAGTCGACGCGCGTGGTGACCAGGCCGGGCAGGCCGCGCTCGGCCATGAGCGACAGGGTGGTGCGCACCTGGAGATCGGCGAACTCGGCCCCGAGGCAGCGGCGCGGGCCGAGGCCGAACGGGATGAACTCGTACTGCTTCGGGCCGCTCCCGCCGATCCAGCGGGCCGGGCGGAACACCTCCGGCTCGGCGAACACCGCCGGGTTGCGGTGCTCCAGCAGCGGCGACAGGAACAGCAGCGCGCCCTGCGGTATCGGTGGCGACGTGTCGATCTCGACCGGCCGCGTGACCCGGCGTGGCAGCGTGATCGGCACCGCCGGCAGCAGCCGCTGCGACTCCTTCACCAGGGCGTCGAGCTGCGCCGGGTCGGCCGGGTCGGCGCCGGGACCGTCGGTGGCCGGGTCGACGCTGCCCATGAGCGTCACGAGCGCCAGGCTCAGCGTCATCGCGGTCGTCTCGAAGCCCGCGGCGAAGAACCCGTGCAGCTCGCCGGCGATCTCCTCGGTGCTGAGGCGGTCGCCGTCCTCGTCGACGGCGTGGCACAGGATGGACAGCGCGTCGGGGCGGGGCGCGCCGCCGCGGCGCTCGGCGATGAGCAGCGCCAGCTGGTCGTAGGCGCCGGCGACGCGGCGCAGCCACCGCCCGTACGGCGTCCATGGCAGGTCCCGCTTGAACAGCAGCACCCGCGGGTCCGCGGCCTCGGCGGCCAGCCGGACGATCCGGTCGGCGAACGCGGAGAGCCCGTCCCCGTCGTCGAGGCCGAGCAGGCAGCGCATCATGTTGGCCTTCGTGACCCGCAGGCACTCGCGCACCAGCTCGAACGGCTCGTCGTTGGCGCCCGCGAACCGGGACCGCTCGAACGTGTCGGCGAACACGGCCGTGTAGTGGTCGAGGGCCGTGCGGTGCACGGCCGGCATGAGCAGCTTGCGCCGCCGGGTGTGCTCGCCGCCGTTGGCGGTGATGACCGCGTCGAACATGCCGGACCACGGCCGGCCCGGCGGCAGGTCCAGCAGCCCGTCGGCGCGGTGGAAGCTCGCGTTGTCGGTGAACACCTGACGCACGCCGGCCCGGCCGCGGACCACGACGACCGAGCCGTTGCCGGCGGTCACCGGGACGACCGGCTGGGCGTCGAACGGCCCGATGCGGTTGAGCAGATACCGGGGCGACTCGCGGATCAGCCGGAGGTTGTTGACGATCGGCACCCCGCGCGGACCTGGGGCGTCGATGCGCAGATCGGTGTCGAAGAGGGGCTTGGGCACGGGCCACGCTCCCAGGGCTCCACGAGTCGATCCGACTCTATGGCCGACGGCCTGGTGGCACCATCCGGAGAACGGTCATGAACCGCGAAGATCTGGGCACCTTGGCCGGATGAGGACGCTCATCGCCAACGTCCGGGTCTTCGACGGCCACGGACTGCGCCCACCCGGCAGCGTCGTGGTCGACGGCGACCGTTTCGGCAGCGGTACCGAGGGAGACCGCGTCATCGACGGCGCCGGCGCGACCGCCCTGCCCGGCCTGATCGACGCCCACCTGCACCTCGACGGCCGCGAGTCGCTCGACCGGCTGGTACGCGCGGGGGTGACCACGGCGCTCGACATGGGCAACGGCCCGATGGACAAGTTCGACGCGCTGCGGTACACCCGCGGCCTGACCGACGTCCGCACCGCCGGCGTGACCGCGACCGCGCCGGGCGGGATGCACGCCAACATCCCGTTCCTGCGCGACCACCTGATCCAGGGAGCGCACGAGGCGGAGGCGTTCGTCGCGGCGCGGCTCGCCGAGGGCTCCGACTACGTGAAGATCATCGTCGGGAACCCGGAGCCCAGCCACGACCAGGCCACCCTCGACGCGATCACGGCCGCCGCGCACCGGCACCGCAAGCTCGTCGTCGCGCACGCGATATCGACGGAGGCGTACCGCATGGCGCTGCAGGCCGGCGTCGACGTGCTCACCCACGTGCCGCTCGACCGGCCGCTCGACGACGACACCGCCGCCCGCATCGCCGCCGAGGGCCGGGCCATGGTGCCGACGCTCGGGATGATGGCCGGCGTGGTGGCGGCGGGGCCGGGGTTCCCCGCCCGGTACGAGGCCGCCGAGGAGAGCGTCGCCGTCGCGCACCGGGCCGGCGTGCCGATCATCGCCGGTACCGACGCGAACACCACCCCGGGCGTGTGGGCGAACCCGCCGTTCGGCGAGGCGCTGCACCGCGAGCTGGAACTGCTCGCCGCCGCCGGGCTGAGCCCCGCCGAGGCGCTGCGGGCGGCGACCTCGCGGCCGGCCGAGCGGTTCGGGCTGACCGACCGCGGTGCGATCCGGCCCGGCCTGCGGGCCGACCTGGTGCTCGTCGACGGCGACCCGCTCGCCGACCTCGGCTCGACCCGCGCGGTCACCCGCGTGTGGTGCGGCGGCGTCGAGCACACCCCCGCGGAGCTCGCCCGCGCGGGGGGATAGCGTTGCGCCCGTGTTCTTCGGTGGCACGGGCGTGGTCGGGCTGACGTGCCCGCTGGGGGCGGTGCACAGCATCGAGACGGCGCGGCTGCGGCTGGTCGTGGCCCGCCGGCGGGAGCTGGTGGCGTACTGGGACACCCTCGACGAGGAGGCCCGGCGCTGGGTCGGCGTCCAGCCGGGCGACCTCGGGGACGAGCCGGACGGGTCCGACCCGCTGCTGTGGCACGCGGACCGCGCGCTGTTCCTGGGGTACGACCCAGAGACCGGGCAGGTCGTGTCGGTCGTGACGCTGTGGCGGGACGCCGGCGACCACGTCGTCAGCGTGACCGTCGGCGCGCCCTGGCGGCGCCGCGGCTACGGCGCGGAGTCCCTCGCGCTGGTCTGCGCGATCGCGCACCGGCACCTCGGCATCGCCCGGCTGCACGCCGGCAGCGCCGACGGAGACGAGGCGGCGGCCCGGTGCCTCAGCGGCTGCGGCTTCGGCGCCGCGGGTGCGCCGGCGCTGTTCACGCTGCCGAGCGGGCGGGTCATCGAGGCGCAGCCGTGGGAGCGGACCGAGCCCGAGGCACGGCTGCGCTGCCGGCACCCGCCGTCGTGACGGCCGCCGCCAGCTCGGCGTTGCGCTGGGCATAGCCGGTCCACCCGGGCGGGGTCGCCGCCAGGTGCGGTGCCGCGGCCCGCTCCCCGCAGGCGCGCTGGGTCCAGTTGATGATGCGCCCGGCCCGTACCGTCAGCGTCAGGAGCACACCGCCGGACCAGCCGGCCGCCGTGAAGTCGGCCGGCTCGAGGCTCGTCGCCCGCTGCGGGGCGGTGATCCAGTCCAGCGCCCCCAGCTCGTCCTGGATCTGGCCGGCCACCTCGAACGCGAGCGTCGCCGCCGCCCGGTCGCGCAGGGCCGCCAGGTCGGCGCGGGCCCGGCCGACCGCCCCGGGGTCGCGGGCGAGGACCGCGGCCAGGTCGGCGGCCAGCGCCTCGCGGTCGGCGGCCGTCACGCCGCGCTTGACCGCCATCTCCCGTTCGGCGCCGGTGAGGCGGCTTCCGGTGTACTGCAGGGGCCGGATCCGGTGCAGCCCGGACAGCGCCTGCCGGACCCGCTGGCTGCCGAGGTACGGCCCGAACTCGCCCGTGTCGTACGACAGCCGCAGCCCGGGCGCGGCGCTGCTGCCGGACAGCCCGAGGTACACGGGGGTCTCCATCCCGCCGCGGATCCGGTTCCAGCGGGGCTTGCGGTGCTCCAGGACGTTGCGCTCCAGCCACGCGGCCTCATGGACGGAGTCGCACACCAGCGCCTCCACGGCGGCGACGGCGGCGACCATGCGCACGAGGTGTCGCCGGTCCCCGAGATCCGACCAGTACGACCCGACCCGGCTGCGCAGCTGCGTCGCCCGCCCGACGTAGAGCACGCGGCCCCGCTCGTCCCGGAAGCGGTACACCCCGGGCTCGTTCGGCAACCGCGCCCGCCCCGCCAGCATCCACGCAGTATGCCCCAGTGCCGAATCCCCTTCCGTTTCGCCTGCTCGGGGTTAGGTCGGTGGCGAAGGGGTAGGTCGCCGATCGGCATACGACCGGTAGAGCACGCACGGGGCACCTGATGACGTTGAAGAAGACGCTGACGTTCGCCGCATGGGCGTTCGTCATCTATTTCGTAGCCTTCCGCCCGGACGCCGCGGCCAATGTCGTCCGCGGGATCGGGGGACTGATCGCCACTGTCGGCCGCGGGTTCGGGGATTTCTTCAGCCGGCTGGTCACCTGACGAGCCGGCTGAAGACCTGACGGGCCGGCTGGTCACCTGACGGGCCTCACCGCGTCCGGAAGGTCAGCCGCAGGACGCGGTCGTCGTCGCGGGTCGGGCCGCCCGGCCTGCGCCCGTCGCGGTTCGACGTGGTGATCCAGAGGCTGCCGTCCGGCGCGTTGATCGCCGTGCGGAGGCGGCCGTACTTCGTGGTCAGCGCCTCGACGGGCTTGCCCGCCACGCCGGCCGCCGGGCGCCAGCGGATCTGCGCGGTCGCCGCCGGGCCGCCGGCCACGACCGGGCTGTTGATGTCGGCCGTGATCGTGTGGTCCAGCGGCACCAGGTAGATGCGCTGGCCGCGCAGGCAGGTGATGACCGCGGTACTGCCGAGGATCGCCACCCCGGCGCTCACGCCGATCTCGGGGCGCCACGCGGCGATCGGGTCGGTGTACTTCTCCTTGCCGCCGATGCCCTCCACCGCCGGCCAGCCGTAGTTGCGGCCCGGCTGGATGAGGTTCAGCTCGTCCCACACGGCCTCGCCGATCTCGGACGAGTACATCCGGCCGTTGGCGTCCCACGCCAGGCCCTCCGGGTTGCGGTGGCCGTAGGAGTACACGAGCGAGTTCTTGAACGGGTTGCCCGGCGGCGGCTTCCCGTCGGTCGTCATGCGCAGGATCTTGCCGCCGAGGCTGGCCAGGTTCTGGGCGCTGTCCGTGTGGGAGGCCTCGCCGGTGCTGGCGTAGAGGTAGCCGTCCGGGCCGAACGCGAGCCGGCCGCCGTTGTGGATGCCGCTCTTCGGGATGCCGGTGACGATCGGCCTGGGCTTCTGGCCGAGGACCAGCTTCGCGATCCGGTTGTCGTCGTCGGTGGTGTAGTAGATGTACAGCGTCTTGTCGCGCTTGTAGTCCGGTGACGCGGCGATGCCCAGCAGGCCGCCCTCGTTGTCGGCGGTCGACTCGGTGAGCCGGGCGACCTGGGTGACCGTCAGGTCGCCGGTCGGGTCGCGGTCCGGCCCGATCTTGAGGATGCGCCCGGTGCCCCGCTCGGTGACGATCCCGGCACCGTCGGGCAGGAAGGTGACGCCCCACGGCACGTTGAGGCCGCGGGCGAGCACGCTGACCTCGACCTGGGCGTCCCCGCCCGCCGACGGGTCGGCCGGGCCGTGGCTGAAGTCGGTGGGGTCGGGGTAGGGCGAGTTCGTGACCCTGGCTACGGACTTCGGCGTCGTACATCCGGTCAGTAGCACGGCCACCAGCAGTACACCGGCTGCGGCAGAACGCACTTGGACACCCTTGCCGACGTCCGGGCGGCTGGTCCTCACCCGTCGCGACGGATAATCGGGTTTGTGCACTATTGCGAGCGCTGCGATGACCCGATCGTCATGACACCCGAGGGTGACTTCGCCGTGTGTCCGGTGTGCGGGGAGCGCCGGCCGGCCCGCCGGCGGCCGCTGTTCGTGGTCACCGGGGCGTCCGCGTCGGGCAAGACCACGGTCCTGCCGCACCTGATCGCCGAGCTGCCCGACTGCGTGGTGTTCGACGTCGACTGGCTGATCGGCCCGTTCCGCCGCGCGTGCACCTACGGCGAGGTCGACTGGCCGGCGTTCCGCGACGGCTGGCTGTCGGTGGCGCACGGCGCCGCGCAGGGCGGCCGGTCCGCGGTGCTGCTCGGCCCGTTCGTGCCGTCCCAGCTCGCCGACCTGCCGGCCCTGCGCTGGCAGTCGGCCGTGCACTTCGCGGTGCTCGACTGCGCCGACGAGGTGCGCCGGGCCCGGCTCGAGGCGCGCTCCGCCTGGCGGGAGCGCGACGTCGACTCCCACCTGGCGTTCGCGGCGCACCTGCGCTCGACGCTGTCTCCCGTGCTGCGCACCGACGGGCCCACCCCGGCGGCTACCGCCCGGGAGCTGGCGGCGTGGGTGCGGACCCGAGCCTCTGCGCCAGGGCATCGAGGTCCTTGAGGAACCAGATGTGGTTGCCGCCGTTCGACTCGCGCACGAGCGCCTGGAGCGCCTCGCTCCGGCTGGTGTGGTCGTCGATGTCGCCGATGACGGCGAGGCGCAGGTGGTAGTTGACGAACTTCTGCATGATCTCGCCCGCGAACCGGGTGCCGAGCCGGAAGAACCGCTCGTCGAGCCGGCCGGCCGGGACGGCGACGACCTCGGCGCCGGCGAACGCCGACCCGATGAGGTCGAGGGCGTCCTGCTCGGTCGCCACGACCGGCCCGGCGGGGTCGCACACGAGCACGCCGGTGGTGCCGAACTGCCGGATCTCGTCAGCCATCGTTCCCCTCCAGGATGGCGTCGAGGAGCCGCAGCATCTCCGCGGTCGTCCCCGCCCCGCCAATCAGAATGATCTTCATCCGGTCCCGCTCGCCGTCGTGCACGAGCTGCACGCGCAGCGGGTCGTCCGTGGCACCGCGGCTGTTCGCGGCGGCGAGCACGAACGTCTCGAGCCGGTCCGCGGTCTGCCGGTCGACGCCGTCGACCTGCACGATGCTGGACACCTCGACGAACGGCCGCTCGTGGTCGTGCTGCTCGGCGGCGACCCCGGTGAGCGCGTCGAGGTCGGCGCCGCTGATCCGGTACTGCTTGCCGATCCGCACGGCCTTCAGCCGCCCGCTGCGGATGTATCCCCGCACGGTGCGCACGTGCAGGTTCAGCCGCTCCGCGACCTGCTCCACGGAGTACAAGTCATCCCTCATCACTCCCCATCCTACCCGACGACGACCTTATAGGGATCGTTAGGGTCAGGCGGATGTACTCCTCGCGACGGTGGCCGTCGGGGCGCCAGCCGCGGCGCGCGTAGAAGGCGGCGGCCCGCTCGTTGCCGGACCACACCTCCAGGTGGCCGGTCGTCACGCCGGCCGCCCGCCACTCGGCGATCCCCGCGTCGTGCAGCGCGCTGCCGATGCCGCGGCCCCAGTCGCCGGGCCGGACGTACAGCCCGACGAGCTGGCGGACCGTCGGCGGCACCGCCGGGTCGAAGGCCGGCCCGAGCGACACGAACCCCGCGCCGGCCACGATCAGCACGGTCCGGCGGGGGTCGGTCACGCTGTCGAGGTAGGCGGCCCGCAGTGAGTCCGTGTCGGCGGAGAGGCGCTCCGGCGGGACGACGCCCCGGTAGTACGTCTCCCTGGCTTCCTGGTGGATGGCGACCATCGTGTCGACGTCGGCCTCGGTTGCGACTGTCGGGCGCATCGGCTCAGCGTGTCATGTCGGGGGTTTGAGGGTGATCCCGCCGGGATAGCTGAAATGTATGGCGAACATGGCGAACAGGGACGAGCACGGCGTACCGCGCGTCGACGAGGCCATCGACCTCGCCACCATCCGGGACGAGGCCGAGGACATCGCGGTGCCGGCGTTCGACTACATCAGCGAACCCATCGACGCGGTCATCGAGGGCGTCACCGGCCACTACCACGAGCACGCGGACGAGGACACGCAGGTGCACGAGGACGAGCGGGCCGCCGACGTGCGGCAGCACCACGAGGTCGGCCCCTAAGGAGCGTGCGCCGCGGCGCAGGTTCGGCTACCCTCCCGGTCCGTGCGGACAAAGATCATCGTTGCGGTCGTGGCAGTGGCCGTCGTCGGGTCCACCTATCTGTGGGCGCGGGAGGCGTTCGCCGGTTTCGAGCTGGGTTGTTACACGACGCGGGCGTCGATCGTGCCGGAGCTGAGCCCCGACCAGTTCGTGGAGGCCGACTGCGCCCAGCCGCACGACTACGAGGCCATCGCGGTCGTCGTCATGGAGAACGCCGAGGAGCGCTGCCTGCGGGAGGCTGAGCAGTTCCTCGGCGGGTCGTGGGAGGAGTCGCGCACCGCCGTCGCCGTGCTGACGGGCGGGAGCCAGCTCGACGAGCGGGCCCTCTGCGTGCTCGCCGAGACGTCCGGCACCGAGGGTAAGCCGCTGGGCAGCACCCGCAGCCTGAAGGACGGCATGCGGGGCGACCGGCGGCTGGCCATCACCTGCCTGGTCGGCCACGAGGACGAGTACGTGTTCGGCGACTGCGCGGAGGGCCACGCGGCCGAGTTCGTCGGCGTGCTCGTCCCGCCCGGCGGCGACGTGGAGGGCGCGTGCGGGGAGGCGGCCGCGCGGTACGTCGGCGTCCCGGAGCTTCGGGCCGACCTCGGCGTCGCCTGGCTGAGCCGCGTGCGCGAGCTGTGCCTGGTCACCGAGGCGCCCGACCCCGCCGGCCGGCACGACACGCTGCGGGCCAGCGTCAAGGGCCTGGGCACCGGGCCGCTGCCGGTCTAAGGCCTGTTTCATAACTGGGGTCGGAGCGAGGCGGAGTCCAGATTTCGTCTG